>CADBSF010000103.1 GCA_902797265.1 uncultured Erysipelotrichaceae bacterium | reverse complement strand
ACAAAGTATGTCTAGAAAAGGAAATAGTATGGATAATGGTATGATGGAAAACTTTTTTGGACTACTTAAAACAGAAATGTTTTATGATCAGGAAGATAAATATAAAACACTAGATGAATTAATTGTAGCGATAGATGACTATATTAATTATTATAATTATAATAGAATTAAAGTAAAATTAAAAGGACTGTCGCCTGTAAATTACAGGTTACAATCCTCTAATTAGAAACTATTTATAAACTGTCCAACTTTTGGGGTTCAGTTCATAGTTCCTCTTTTATAGATTAATAATAAATTGTTCGATTAAAGCATTAGGAGAAATATCCGTAGTTTTTATCTTTAAATCTATTTCTCTTAATCTTTGCATTAATTCTAATAATTCTTTTTCTGAATAGAATTTTGTTAATTCTCTCGTTTTTTTAATACGATAATCTGATTTTTCTTCTAATTTATCAGCAATCTCTTTATCTTTTAATCCTTCTTTTTCTAATACTTTTACTTGATAGATAATTCTTATTTGACTTGCTAGTAAACCAACAATACTAAGTGGTTCTATATTGTAGTCTAGGAGTTCTTGATATTTCATAAGAGCTTCTTTTTTATCTTTTGTAGAAAGAGATCTAGTAAAAGAAAATGTTAAATCTTTTGGATCTTCTAATTTTTTAATAACGAGATTATTGATATCTTGAATCGTAATTACTTTTTCTTCTAATTTATAATTCTTTAATTTTTCTATTTCATTTTGAATTCTAGAGAAATCATTTTTACAATATTCTTCTAAGTATGAAATTGTTTTATTATCTATTTTGTAGTCTTTTAATTGTTCTTTAATATAGGTTTTATTATTGATTTCTACTAAAGAATATTGACATATTTTTTTTAACTCTTTTGTCAATTTTAAAGTATTATTTAACTTTGTTGAGGTAATAATTAGTAAATTATCAGGATTAGGATTTTTAATGTATTTTAGGAGATGTTCGATTTCTTTTTTATTTTCTTCTTGACTTAAACTTTCTATGTGTGAGATAACAATTACTTTTTTAGAAGTTAAAAAACTATACGTATCTAAATCTTCTAAAGCATTTTCTAATAGAGTTTCTTCTAAATCATAATGACTGATTTCTGCTTCTTGAAAACTTTGCTTTTTTATGATTGTTTCTATTTCTTTTTGTAAAGAAAGAGAGTCTAAGCTCTCTAATAAATAACTATACATAGTTTTTAATACTCTCTTCAATTGCTTCTATTAACTCTTCTAGATTCTCACAGGCTTTTACTCCTCCTTGAGCAAATGTTGCACTTCCCCCACCATTACCATTACATATACTAGCTACTTTTGTTAATACATCTTTTGCACTGACATAAGAATTACTTTTTGCAATAAAGTTTAGACTCTTATCTTCTTTGCAATTGATAAAGAAGACTAGTAAATTATCTTGTTCATTTACTAACGTATCAGCAATACTTTTTAATAAATTATTATCTTTATTATTAATTGTCATAACAATGGTATTAACATCGTTTATTTTTTTCATTTTTTCTTTATAGATATCTAAATTCTGAAGAGATTGTTTTTCTTTCATTGATTTATATTTTTTCTCTAAGTCTTTTACTTCTTGATGTACATATTCTAATTCATTTTTATTAAAGATAATATCTTTATATGATGTTGGTTTATCGTTATTGATTTGTACTTCAAAATCTATTTTAATACCATTCTTTTTAGCGTCATCTAATACTTGTTTAGCTTTCATTAATAGTCGAATCATTTCATCATTATATGGCTTAATTTGTTCAAATAAGATAGGCTCTATTTTATCATTTGTACATCCTTCTATACGATATACATTACTTCCTTTTGATTCACAAGAATAGATGGCAAATGCTTTTATACAATCCGTATTGGATACATGAGTTCCTCCACATAATTCCATGGATTTTCCTATTTTGACAACTCTTACCATATCTTTATATTTTTCATTAAATAATGCCATTGCTCCTAACTCTTTTGCTTTTTCTAAAGGCATTACTTCTGTAGAAGTCATAATATTTTGATGAATCATTTGATTTACAAATTCTTCTGTTTCTAGTATTTTTTGATCTGTCATTTTACCACTATAAGTAAAATCAAATCTTACTTTTTCATCATCAACATAACTTCCTGCTTGATGAATCGTTCCTGATACTACTTGTTGTAGAGCATATTGTAGAATATGACAAGTGGAATGATTAGCTTCTATTCTTTTTCTTCTTCCTTCATCAACGATTAAGTCTACTTCATCCCCTACTTTTATTTTTCCAGCTAATAAGCGTACTTTATGAATATGTTGACCATTTGGGGCTTTAAAAACATCTACAATACGTGCTTTAAAGTCTTTTCCAATAATCATACCGGTATCACTTACTTGACCTCCACTTTCAGCATAGAAGCATGTTCTTTCAACTGCTAAGTAAGTATCATGATTAATTTCTTCCACTTGTTCATCTTTACTAAATATCGCAATGATTTTACTTTTTAATCGATATAATCCATAGACAAATTCACTCTTATCTGTAAAATCTAATAATACTTTTTTCTGACTAGCCATAGCTGTTTTTGTTTTGGCATTTTTCTTAGCTAAGTCTTTTTGCATTGCCATGTATTTATCAAATTCTTCTTTTGATACTTTAAATCCTAAATCATTTGCATATTCTTCTGTTAATTCAAATGGGAATCCATAAGTATCATATAATTTGAAAGCATCTTCTCCACTGATAATTCCCTCTTTAGAATTTTCTATGATTTCTTTTAATCTTCTTTCTCCAGCTTCTAATGTTTTTAAGAATAATTTTTCTTCTTCTAAAACAGCTGTTTCAATATATGGTCTTCTTTCAATTAAATAAGGATAAGCTTCTTTCATAACATCGATGACATCCGATACAATCTTGTACATAAAAGGTGTTGCCATACCAATATTTTTTCCAAAGCGAACACTTCTTCTTAATAATCTTCTTAAAACGTAGCCTCTTCCGACATTTTCAAAAGTTGCGCCATCAGCTAAAGCAAATGTGATTGCTCTGATATGATCAGCTATAATTTTGAATTCTTTTTGACCATTATAATCAAAAGTAGATAATTCTTCGATGTGTTTGATTATTGGTTTAAATAAATCTGTTTCAAAGTTAGAATCAACATTTTGAAAAATACAACACCATCTTTCAAGACCAGCTCCTGTATCAATATTTTTACTAGGTAATTCTTTATAATCTTTTCTATCTACTCCTGCTTTTGAATTAAATTGAGAAAATACATTATTCCAAATTTCTACATATCTTTCTTGATCTTCATCATTTTTAAAATGTTCTAGAGCTCTTCCATCTAAATCATATTTTTCTCCTCTATCATAGAAGATTTCAGAATCTGGTCCACAAGGACCTTCCCCTATTTCCCAGAAATTCTCTTGTAAAGGAATAATATGACTTTCTTCTAATCCTTCTTTTAACCAGCATGCTTTAGCGTCTTCATCATCACTATATACGGTTACATAGATTTTATCTTTATCAATTCCAAAATATTCTTCACTTGTTAATAGTTCATAGGAAAAAGCAATTGCTTCTTCTTTAAAATAATCTCCAATAGAAAAATTACCCATCATTTCAAAGAATGTTTGATGTCTTTTGGTAATTCCTACATTTTCAATATCATTGGTACGAATACATTTTTGAATATTTACAATTCTTCTACTATCTGGTACTTTACTACCATCAAAATATTTTTTTAATGGAGTAACTCCAGCATTAATCCATAATAAACTATCATCATCAATTGGTACTAAAGGAGCACTATCATATAGTTTATGTCCTTTACTTTCAAAGAATCTTATCCAAGTGTTTCTTATGTCATCATGACTTTTGTATTTCATATTTCCACTTCCTCATTTTTTATCAGTATATCTTCTAATTGTTTAATGGTTTCTTCCTTTGATCCATTATTTAAAATATAATAATCAGCAAAGGCAATTGGTCCACCTTTATAGAGATTTTCTATTTCTGATAAATCTCTATCAATAATTGCTTTTTTATCAAATGGACGATCAGGTCTAACAGCAACTCTATCATAACGGATTCTTTTATCAGTTACGACACATAATAGTTTTAAAGATGGAAATCTTTCAATTAAATAGGTATATTCATACCAAGAGTACAAACCATCCAAAACTACATGATTTGTTTGAATAGCTTCTCTTATTTCAGGTTCTAAGAATTTTGCATAACATTCTTTTCCATGCTCTTTTCTTAGATTTTCTCTAAATTCTTTTTCGCTTTTTCCATCTACCGTTCTTTCAATCCCTGCTTCTTTCATTAATTTATAAGTGATTGCGCCAAAATGTAATTTTGTCCAACCCTTTTCTTCTAAATGTTCTGTGATAACACTTTTTCCGGTACCACTCATTCCTACAACTGCGATTAATTGATTCATCTTATCCTCCATAATTCTCTTCTTTTCGTACTACTTCTAGCGCTCCTCTTTTTAAATCTTCTAAAGTTATATTATCTACGATATAGTCAAAATCACGATAAGCATCAATTTCTCTTTCTGTTATATGATTTGTTTCTTCTTCTGTAAGCATCGTATCATAATTATTTCTTACTAATTTGATTGTTGTTACATCTGGATATTTCATTTTAATACTTTCAAATTCATGAATTAATCTAGCATCTGTTATGATGAACGTATCAAAAAAATTAGAAAGAATTTCAATATCTTCAAATAATCTATTTAATAGAAAATCTTTTTTCCCTAATTTTTCTTGAATGATTTCAATTCCCATTTTTTGTAAGAATTCTCTTGGTTTTTCTTCTTCGTTTTCATTCCAACAAAAATAGTTTCTTGCATACTCATATAGAGGTTCTGTTAAATGCATTACACATGGTTTATATCCATAATCTTTTAATTGTTCTTTTAAATATTCTCCAAAGGTATTTTTACCACACTTTGCTTTTCCACCGATTACATAAATTTTCATTTTTATTCTCCTTTTCACAAATAAAAGACCTTCCTAGGAGGGCAAATTAGCCCGGTACCATCCTATTTGGTCTTAATTCTTCTAACGGTTTTATCCGAAAAACTCTGAAAGTTGCTTTCCAATAAGATGATAGCTAATTCTCACCAATTATTAGCTCTCTTTCTTTTTTTATCCTTCTTATTTTACTTTTCTTTCGTCAAACGTTTTTATTCTATTAATTCTATTTCTTCTTTATTTCCTGTTAATCTTTCAACAATATGTAAATTCTTATTCGCAAACTTTAATAATACTTTTAAGCAAGCAATAGCTGGTGTTGCGATAACCATACCTATGATACCAAAGAAATGTTGGAAAATCAATAGTCCTAACATAATTGTTACTGGATGTAATTTCATGGTATGACCCATGATTAATGGTTGATAGAAATTGTTTTCTAATAACTGAACTATTAATATTGAAATGATAACACAAATACCAGTTACTGGAGATATCGTAAAGCCAACGATAATTGCTGGGATAGCTCCAATATAAGGTCCAAAATAAGGAATAATATCGGTTATTGCACAGAACAAGGCAAATAGGATTGGAGATGTAATTCCCGCTATCGTAAGTCCTATTGTTTGAGTAATGAATACTAAAAGCATAACAATAATAACTCCTTGAATGTAACTTCTAAGAGAAGTATTAATTTGTGTTGTTAATTCTTCATATCCTTTTTTCCAATTATTCGGAAGTATTTTTTGAATTCGAATATTTATTTTATTGAAATCAAATAATAAATAGAAACCAATCATTAAACCTAAAATAAAATTAACTCCACCCTTAAAAATAGATTGTCCAATCGAAATTAAATATTTAGGTATTTCATTACTATTTTCTGATCCCAAAGTTGCGATATAGTTCATAATATCACTCTTTAAAGTATTTGTATTGATTAACTTACCAGCATCTATTTTTCTAATAAATTCTATTATAAAATCTGTAACATTTTCAAAAACTGAAGGAGCCACTTTTACAAAGTCTTTAATTTGACTAATCAAAGAAGGAATAAATAGATATGCAATTAAGAAAAGTATTCCTAAAAATCCAATATACACTAATATACATCCAATTAGTCTTGGTACTTTCTTTTCTTCTAACATGGATACCGTTGGTTCAAAAAACCAAGCAATCAATAATCCAATAAAGATTGGAGAAATGATTACAAATAAATCTTTTAATATTTCTAATATTTTCCATTCTTTTATGACATAAGTACCTAATAAGATAAGGGCAACAATTGCCATAATAAAACCAATACTCATAATTCTCTTTCCATAAATAAGTAATTGATTTAAACTGGAAACATCTATTTCTTTTTCTTTATTTCTATGAAACATTTAACGATCCTCCTTTATTAGTTATTATAACATATTTTTTTTCATTTCGAACAGATTAGTTTTCAAAATTTAAAAAAAATATTATAATAATTTTAGGTGAGTTTATGAAGACTATAAAAAATGAAGTTACTTCTGAATTAGAAATTAAGAATTCTCGATTTATTAGTTATTTATTTCCGATTGAAAATGATCAAATCGATGATATTCTTCTTTCTTTGAAAAGAGAGCATCCAAAAGCAACTCATATTTGTTATGCTTATATTTATCAAAATATCTTTCATTATTCGGATGATAATGAACCTTCTAATACAGCAGGACTTCCTCTTTATATGGTACTAGAAAAAAATCATTTAAATAGAGTTCTAATTGCCGTTGTCCGTTATTTCGGAGGAATTAAATTAGGTGCAGGTGGCTTAGTAAGAGCTTATACAAAAGCAGCTACTACTTGTTTAGAAAAAGCAACTTTGATATCTTTAGAAGAAGGATATCAAGTAAAAATAAAAACATCCTACGAAGAAGTAAATAATCTCCTTTATTTACTAAGAAATTATCAAATCAAAGATACGAATTATCAAGAAGATATTACAATCATAGCAGAAATTCCAAAAGAAGATATTTCTATTCTTCATTCTTATTCTTATGAAATATTAGAAAATATTCTTATTACAAAAAACTCTAATTAGGTTGTTCCTATTAGAGTTTTTAATTTCTTAATAACTTTCTTTTCTATTCTAGAAATATATGATTGAGAAATTCCTAATTTTTCAGCAACCTCTTTTTGGGTAAATTCTTCTCCTCCCAGTAATCCATATCTTAATATCATGATTTCTCTATCTCTTTGCTTTAATCCTAATATTTCATTAATCATTAAAGCTTTATCATCTTTTTTCTCTAAATCATTCGAAATAGCATCTTTCTCTGTACCAATTACATCTTCTAAATGAAGTTCATTTCCATCTGTATCAAAGGATAGAGACTCTTCGATACTTACTTCTTGTTTTCTTTTTTTATTCTTTCTTAAATACATTAAAATTTCATTATCAATACACCTAGATGCATAAGTTGCTAGTTTGATATTTTTATCACTACTGAAAGTATTAATTCCTTTTATTAAACCAATATTTCCAATACTTACTAAGTCTTCTAAATCAATCTTTGTATTTTCATATTTTTTTGCAAGAAAAACAACTAATCTTAGATTATGCTCAATTAATTTTTCTTTTGCCTCAAGATTTCCTTCTTCTTTTAATTTAATATACTTTTCTTCTTCCTCTCTACTTAGAGGTTCTGGTAATATATCGGTTGCTCCTATATAAAAACAACTTCCTACTCTTTGAAATATTCTTTTAAACCATTTTATGATTTTTAACATAATTCCTCCTTAAATATATTTGGTAAGATACAGTTATATCCATTTAATTCTAATTTATCTTTCGCAAATCCAATTAAACAATTATGAAATTCTTTATGATTAATTTCTACTTTATCAGGTTTGGTACAAGGAATTACTCCTTTTGTATTAAGAGCTTTATAAGGAACATAGATAATTTTCTTCGTATCTACTTTTAAATTCACTAATATTACAGACTCTTTTTTAAAAGGAGATGTTAATAGATTCCCTGTATCAATAAAACCTTCTAAGTGATATACCTTTTTCTTTATGGTTATATCTACTAAATATTTATTATGATTCATTTGTTTCGTATGATTAATATCTTTTATGAAGATAAAGATAATACTAGGAGTAAGAATTAAAATACTCATCATTTGAAAATAATAATTTTCATCTAAATCTAGTAAATAGATACTTCCTCCTATTATGATACTGATTAAATAAAAGTAGAAAAGATTTTTCCCAATATTATGAAATCCAAAACTAATAATAATCATTAGAATACTAATCATTCCTTTTAGAATCATCAAGGAGAAAGAAGTTATTTTGATAAATAGAATGAAGGTAGTTAATGATCCTAAAAAGCTTCCTAATAGGATCCTTTTGGTATTCTTATTGATTTTTAATAGTCTTTTTGTACCATAAAGAATCATAAAATCTAATAAGTAATTTAGAAAGAAAATAAATTCATAATAGATTTTCACTGTATCACCAAGTTTATTATAGAAAGAAAAAAACGACTATTTTGTCGTTATATCTTTCTTTTCTTCATAAATATTTTTATGATATATGATAAGAAAACACCCATAATTCCTACAAAGAACCATTTTAATATAATATTTAATAAATCAATATCACTAGTATATTTATCGATAATAGCAAAAACACTTTCTGGAAGATATTTTCCTATTACATCGGAAACATCTTTTAATCCAATGTTATCTTTAACAAATGTTACGATTCTTAAGAAGATATCTACTATCGCAACAAAGAATACAAAGGATGAAAATCTTTTAAAAAAGATAACTACTAATATTAATAAAATAAGTAAAACAATTAAATCTATATACATAAATAAACTCCTTTATGATTAATCTATACTTATTTTACTATTATTTTTTTTATTTTTCAAGCAAAATTATGAGAATAGTTTATCTCCTTCTTCGAGCATTTTTTCTATAAAAATACCATATCCCGTAGCAGTATTATCTACTACTACATAATTAACAACTCCTATTATTTTATCATTTTGTATAATAGGAGAACCTGACATTCCTTGAACAATTCCACCTGTTTCTTGTAAGAGATTCTTATCTGTTATTTCAAAGAAAATATTTTTATTATCTTCATTCTCTTCAATATTAATAATTTGAATTGTATACTCTTCTATTTTATTATTATTAATTACAGTTCTTATAGATGCTTTTCCTCTTTTAATCTCATCTTTTAAAGATATTTCTTTTACTTCTTTATCCTGTAAATCTTCTTCATATTTTCCATAAATACCACTAGTTTCATTTATTAAGATATTTCCATATTTTGTTTCTCTATCAATAGTTGCATTCTTTTCTCCTGTTTCTCCTCTTTTACTTTTATGAATAGAAGAAACATCTGCTTTATAGATTTCTCCATCTTTTAATTCAAATTTAGATAAGGTTGAACTTTCTATAATTTCATGACCTAAAGCTCCGTATATCTTTGTTTCTGGATCAATATAGGATAAAGTACCAATACCACTAATTCTATTTTTTACATATAATCCTGTTTTATAAATATCATTTTCTTTCGTAATAGGAAGATTAACATCTAATTCTTTATTATTTCTTATTACATGGAAGGTATAAGTACCTTCTTTTGTTATGATTTCATTAAATGAAGTAAGAGATGTTACTTTTTCTTGATTAATACTGATAATTCTATCTCCTTCTTTCATTCCTGCTTCTTTTGCTTTTAAAATACCTTGAATAGGATAAAATCCTACTACATAGATTCCATTTGATGTTAATTCAATACCAATAGAATCTCCTCCAATAATTACTTTATTCGAATAAGCAAATATCTGAAGGGGAAATAGAAAAAGAATCAGTATGAATAATACTCTCTTTTTCATGGAATTCACCTCAATTATAGTATTCCTCTAATTCTTTTAAATATACAAAAAAAGAGTATTTCTACTCTTCTGGTTTAAAATCAATGATTTCCCCATTTTCTTTTACTAATTTTGTGATAGCATCTTCTGCTTGTTTTAGTTTTTCATCACATATTTTAGCATATTTCATGGCTTTATTAAATTCTTCAATCGCATCATCTAGAGGAACTTCTCCTGTTTCTAGTTTTTTTACGATTTCTTCTAATGCTGCTAAGTTTTCTTCAAAACTTAGATTTTTTTCTTCTTTTTTCATAGAGAATCCTTTCTTTTATTTTTGACAATTGACTTCTACATTTTCATTCTTTGTATGAGGTTTATTTCCATAAACAATGTCTTGTTTTACTAAATAAACACCAACGGATAAGACTAAACTTGATAGGATAATAAAGAAATATGGAATAATTCTTTTTCTACTTCTAATGGCACTTATTAAAATTGTTCCATAAGAAATAATCATACCTAAAGCAATAGCCGCTACTCCTATCCAATGTCTTTCTCCTTTTTGATAATTAAATTGTAATGCTTGATATTCACAAGATACAATTTCATTTGTATTTTTAGCGCTACGAATACCATAATCTGTCATTTGTACATTTAATGATTTTATTAAAATAATTCCAAAAATTAGCATAACTAAGAAATAGAATAAGTAATTATTTTTTTCTTTTTCAATTACTCTTGGTGATGTCTTTTTAACTTCTTTTTTCTCTTCTTTTACTGGTTTCTTTTCTTCAAATTCATCCAGTACTTCAATTTCGTTATTCGAATTCATATTTCATCCCTCTATTCTTTCTTAATTACTTTTGTTTGAACATTTCCATCTTGAAAAGTAATTTCTAAAATATCATCTATTTTTATATGTTTCATACTACTTACTATTTTATCATCTTTTTTTGTCATTGTATATCCCCTTTGTAATGTTAATAGTGGAGATAATGTTTCTAACTTTGATATTAGTTGTAGATATTTATTACTTTTTTTATCTAATAATTGATATGGTTTTTGTAAGACATAAGAATTCTTATAGAATAAAAATTCTTTTTCTTTTTGATTAACTAGATGGTTGATACTATATTTTAATTTATCCAATAGATTAGAAAATTCTATTTCTTTTGGTTGATATAACATCATAGGGTTTGTTAATATGTTTCTAGATTGTAGATCCATTAATTTTCGTTTATTATTGGTTATTTGATTGGTAATATTATTTTGTAATCTGATTTTTAATTGATTTAAGAAGGTTTCTACTTCGCTTAATTGAGGAACTGCCATTTCTGCAGCTCCTGTTGGAGTTGGCGCTCTTAAATCAGCAACAAAGTCAGCAATCGTAAAATCTATTTCATGTCCAACAGCACTAATTACAGGAGTATTACATTCATAGATTGCTCTAGCAACGATTTCTTCATTAAAGGCCCATAAGTCTTCAATAGAACCTCCTCCTCTTCCTACAATTAAGGTATCTAATTGAAAAGAATCAGCTCGTTTAATTTGTTTTACAATATCTTCTTTGGCATCCATTCCTTGTACTAAAGATGGAAATAAGTATATGGTTGTTAGAGGCCATCTTCTTTTAATTGTTGAGATTATATCTTTAATAGCCGCTCCTGTTGGAGCAGTTACAACTCCTATTGTTTCTGGGAATTTTTTGATTTTCTTCTTTTTCTCTTCTTGAAATAAACCTTCTTCTTGTAATTTCTTTTTTAATTGTTCAAAAGCTATGTATAGATTTCCTACTCCATCTTCTTCTAATTCACTGACATAGATTTGATAAGCTCCTGTTGATTCAAAAACACTGATTTTACCAGTTACTAATACTTTCATTCCTTCTTCTGGAGTAAATTTTAACTTTTTTGCATTTGATGCAAACATAATAGCATTGATTCGACAATTATCATCTTTCAAAGTAAAGTAGAAATGCCCTCTACTATGAGCCTTAAAATTAGAGATTTCTCCTCTTAAAAATACTTCGTTCAGATGAACATCATTATCAATTTTATATTTAATATATCTTGTTAATTGCGTAACACTTATATATTTATCATTCATAAGAAACCTCCCTCTATCATATGATACTGTCATTTTTCTTCTTCATGATATATTTTATCAAGGGTTCCATTAATCATTTTGGTAACGGCTTCTTCACTATATTTTTTAGATAATTCAATTGCTTCATTAATCGCAACAATCGATGGGGTATCCGTTTCCATTAATTCGTAGATAGCAAGTAAAAGGATTGCTTGATCTACTTTATTCAATCGATCTAACGTCCAATTATTTAAATATTGATTCGCAATTTTCGTTAATTCTTCTTTTTTTTCTAAAATTCCGTTTATGGAATCGGTAACGAAACTGTTTTCTATTTCAAGTTGTTCTTTGATTAAGTCTTCTACCTTATAGGATATATTAGCTTCTTCTAAAATACTAATTTGATATAAGACTTTTATAATGATTTCCCTTAATTCACTTCTATTTTTCATATTCATCACCAATTTTATTGTATCATAATTTTTTTCATTCTAAAAGAATTATTAAAAAAAAGAACAAAAAAAAAGCACGTAGCTACATAGTAGCTGGTGCTTGTCCTGCATTTGTTGTTCTTATGATTTCGTTTAAATCGTTTTGCATTAAGCAGTATGCAACAATTCCTAAACCAACAACTTCTAAAACTAAGTACATAATTGAATTGTCTTTTGCTGGTAAACCATAGTTCTTTTGAGCTTGTTCAATCATTTTACCCATTTTATAAGCCCAATAAATTCCATATATACCACATGTTACAATTGTTAATATAACCGCAAGTACTCCTGATTGCATTCCTTCATCTCTACTTAATTCTTTGGCATCATCTGTTAATGTTACAAACCATATAATAGCAAAAATTCCACATGTTACAATTGATAAAATAACGTTCATAACAATATTCTTTTCTTGTTTCATTCTACTTCTCTCCTCTCTTTTTCTTAATTATATCTTATCTTTTGTCTTCTGTATAGTCTTTTTTTATTTTTTTTCTTTGATTTCTTTTTTTAAGTTGTAAAGAAACGTTAAAGCTTCTATCGGAGTCATTTCTAAGGGATTGATTCTTTTAATTTCTTCTTCGATTGGATTTTCTTTTTCCTCTACTTCTTTTTCTGTTAGTTCAAATAAACTTGTTTGTGTAAAAGTTTCTTTCTTAATATTTTTCTTTTCATAAATATTTAAAATATCATTTGCTCGATCAATTAGACTTTTTGGAAGATGAGCAAGAGAGGCAACATGAATTCCATAACTTTTGTCAACGGCTCCTGGTTTAACTTTATGTAAGAATGTTACATGACCATTTTCTTCTAATGCTGATACATGAACATTCTTTAGATTTTTTAAATCTCTTTCTAAGATCGTTAATTCATGATAATGAGTCGAAAACATCGTTTTGGCTTTGATATGATCATGAATATATTCTAAGATAGCTTGGGCAAGACTCATACCATCATAAGTGGCGGTTCCTCTTCCTAATTCATCAAATAGAATTAAACTATTCTCTGTAGCTTCTCTTATGGCATATTCAGCTTCTTTCATTTCTACCATAAAAGTAGATTCTCCACTTACTAAATCATCACTAGCTCCAATCCTAGTAAATATTTTATCAAATATAGGCATACTGGCACTTTTACAGGGTACAAAACATCCAATTTGAGCCATAATAACGGTAATGGCACATTGTCTCATATAAGTAGATTTTCCTGCCATATTTGGACCAGTAATTAATAAGATATTCGTTGTTTTATCCATAATAATATCATTAGGAATGTATTTATCCTTCATTACTTGTTCTACTACTGGATGACGACATTCAACTAGTTTTAAACATTTTTCATCCGTTAAGGTAGGACGTGAGAATTTATAATGATCTGAACAAATCGAGAAAGCTTGTAACATATCTACTTCACTAATTATTTTCGCAATCTTTTGTAATCTCATTCCATATCTTTTTACAACTTCTCTAATATCCATAAATAATTTATATTCTAAAGAAATTATCTTCTCTTCTGCCCCTAGTATAATATTTTCTTTTTCTTTTAATAAAGGAGTTATGAATCTTTCACAATTCGTGAGAGTTTGTTTTCTCTCGTATCCATATTCTTCTTTTACGAGACTACATTGCCCTTTTGATACTTCTATATAGTAACCAAATACTTTATTAAAACCTACTTTTAGGTTCTTGATACCAGTTTTTTCTTTTTCTTGTTTTTCTAGTTCCAAAATGAAATCTTTAGAACCACTACTAATTTTTTTCAATTCATCTAGTTCTTGATTATACCCCTTTTTAATTAAATGACCTTCATGTAATGTAAAAGGAGCATCTTCACATATTGTTTTTTCAAGAAGAGAATAAACTTCTTCCAATGTTTCTATTTCTTTATCATAATTCAATTTATTTAAAATATTTTTAATATTGGGTAATTCTTTTAAAGAAGTTTTTAATTGTAATAAATCTTTGGCATTTAAATTACCATAAGTAATTCTTCCTACTAATCTTTCTAAGTCATAAACATTATCTAATGCTTTTATTAAATCATCTCTTAAGATAAATTCCGTACTTAGAAGAGAGATAAAATCATATCTTCTTTCTAATTCTAATTGATTCGTTAAAGGATGTAATATACTATTTTTTAAAAATCTACTTCCCATAGCGGTTTTACATTTATCTAATAACCATAATAAACTATATTGTCTATCTTGATTTCTTATGGTTTCTGTTAATTCTAGATTTCTTTTTGTATTATTATCAAATTCTAAATACATAGATTGCTTGATAATTACACATGGTTGGAGATGATGAAGATCTCCTTTTTTTGTATCTAATATGTATCTGATTAAGTGTTTTAAGGTCTTTTGTAGATGAATATCTTCTAAGTTTTCATAGATATAAGAATATTCTTCTATATTACTTTCATTATCCTTTTCTATCGTTACAAATATTTCATTTTTTGTTCGCAATTCTTCTACGATTTCTCTATCAATTGTTTCGTTTACAATGACTTCTTTAAAGCCATTTCTTATGATTTCTTTTCGTATTTTTTCATTATCTTTTTCGATTAAAGAAGCATATACTTCACCTGTTGAAATATCTGCATAACTAAGACCAAAACAATAATCAAAACTATAGATATTCGCAATATAATTATTACTTTTAGAATCCATATTTCCATCGATTCTAGTACCTTTTGTAATTACTTGGATAACATCTCGTTTTACCATACCTTTGGTTTCTTTAGGATCTTCTAATTGTTCACATATCGCAACTTTATATCCTTTATCGATCAATTCATCTACATAGGAAGAATAAGCATGGTGAGGGATACCACACATGGGAACTCTTTCTTCTAAGCCTGCTTGTTTTCCCGTTAAAGTTAATTCCAATACTTTTGATGTTAGAATCGCGTCTTCAAAAAACATTTCATAGAAGTCGCCTAGTCTAAAAAAGATAATGGTATCTTCATACTTATCTTTAATTTCCATGTATTGTTGCATCATAGGACTTAATTTTGTTCGATCAACTTCACTTCTTTTCATGTAATCACCAATGCTATTATAACAAAAAAAAGAAAAAACTAGTATGGTTTTCCTCTTTTTCTTTTTGTTTTTCTTTGCATTGGAGTATTAAATGATAATAGAATCGTAGTAAGTTGTGCTAGAACAATTGGTACAATTAAAATACTAGATACTAATTCATTTGCCATGTAGTATAAATAAACATTTGATCCTAAAGAAATGAATAATAGGATATAATCTATGATTGTTTTCTTTTTTCTTTTATTATAAAGTAATTTAAAATAACTACAAGCATATCCACTTAGTATGATTCCAATGATTATGAGAAGAATTGATATTAGTATTTGATTTCCTTTTGTTTCTTCTATTTCCATATTTTTGGTATCAATATTATAAGTTTTTCCAATTTTTTGGAAAAGTTTAATATATGTATTTTTTAATGCTTTATCCCAATCATTTTTTTGAATATTCGGAATTGCTTCTGTATCTAATATTTCTTCTATTTCTTGTTCCGTAATTCTTTTTGATAAGTCTTCCCCTACTTTTACATTAATCGTTTCGTTTTCTCTAACTCCTATAATTAAGATGTATTTTCTACCTAGATTTAGTTCATATTTATAGTTATTGATTTCATAGTCTTCTACTTTTTTATTTCTCAAGATGACATAAAAACTAATATTTGTATTTTCTTTTAAAAAGTTAGAATAATTATTGATATAGTTTTTTACATCTTTTTTTATTTTAATACTTTCTTCTATTACATAATTATCATTAGCTAGTACTAGTATTGGTGCTAGTAATATGATGATTACTAATATGATTCTTTTTTTCATAGTATCCCTCTACTCTATTGTATCTTATTTTTTTGTTTTAAATAGAAGAAAATGATGAATTCTACATTTTTTTGTTTTCTATTTCGTCTACTTGACTAGCTACTTTTAAGGAACAATATAAAAATAGTGTTAAAATTCCTCCTATTGTTATGATGATAATTTCCATCGAAAAGCCCCCTTTCTTTTTTTATCAAGTGTTATATCATATATTTTATTGTATGTAAAAGAGTGCTTTTTCAGTATTCAAACTGTTTTTTTCTCTCTTTTTTTATTTTCCCTAGAGGAAAAAATGAAATTGAGAAGTTTTTTTTCTTGAATTTGCAAAATTAGCAAAAAAAAAGAAAATCCACTTAATTTAAACCTATTAAAGGATTTTCTCTCATGAATTCATTATAGCATAGTTATTTTTCTTTTTCAATCTTTATTAGTGAAGATATTTTAATCTTGGTATTATCAATTTGAATTTCATCGATTGAGGGATTTACTTTTTTGATATATCCTATTATCTTTTTCATTTTCTCTTCAAAGTATATCACTTTTATTTTCTCATTTATTTGTAAGGATATCAGAACTTGATTCATCTCTTCTATTTCATCTATTGATAAGATAGGTTTTTCTTCTTTCATGATTTCTTCTTTTTTTAAATCTTCCTCCAATCCTTCTAGAGCTGCAAAAGGAGAAAAGAGACTTGCTCTATTCGGCATTATGACCACCTATTAATTTGTTCCTTTTGGTAGCGGTAGCACAGGAAGATAAAGAAATTGCTCGTAGAATACAGTTTTTTCCAAATCTCTTTTTTAATTCATTCATGATTGTGATAGTTTTTCTTTCTTTCTCTTCTTCTTTGATTGTTTGAAAAAAATCCATTTGAGAAGATGAAATCTTTTCTAATTCATGAAAGGAGATTCCTATTTTTCTAATAGGTGTTATCTTATTGATTTTACTCTCGTATGTTTCTAAAATACTTTGTAATAATTTTCGATAGCTATTCGTAGCTTCCTCAAAAGAAATCGAATATTTTAAGGATGGAATCTGATCTTTGGAATATCCTATATAAACAGCTACTTTCTTTGTTTGATATCCTTTTAATACTAATTTTCCCAATAACGTATCAATCATTTCTGTTAATACCACTTTTGCTTCTTCATAAGAATAGTCTTCATAAAGAATTTGTGAGGTAGAGATAGAATTGGATTTTGGTTCATAATTCTTAATTTCTTTTATTGTACAAGATTCTTTTCCATTAGCATGATCAATCAAATAACTAGCATTGATTCCAAATTCTTTATATAACAAATTAGGATTGGTATTTGCAATATCTTTCATGGTTTTTATCTGATACTTTTTCAATCGATTTTCAATTCCTTTTCCAATTTGCCAAAAATCTGTTAAAGGAGTATGTTCCCATAAAATTTCTTTATACAATTCTTCATTTAGATAACCAATATTTGTATCACTATGTTTTGATAAAATGTCTAGAGCAACTTTTGCTAGAAAAAGATTGGTTCCAATTCCTGCAGTTGCAGTAATCTTTGTTGTTTTGAAAATATCATCTATTATCATCCTAGCAAGCTCTTCTTCATTCATTTGATATAATTTTAAATAACTAGTAACATCTAAAAAAGCTTCATCTACAGAATAAACATGAATATCTTCAGGACTAATATATTTTAAATATATCTTATAAATTTTAGCGGAATATTCCATATACTTTTTCATTCTAGGAATTGCCACAATTGGTTTTACATGTTCTGGTATTTCATAAACTCTACACCGATTTTTAATTCCCATTTCTTTCATATGAGGAGTGATTGCTAAAGTAATAGCTCCCCTACTTCTTCTAGGATCAGCAACAATTAAATCTGTTTTGAAAGGATCAAGCCCTCTTTCGGCACATTCTACTGATGCATAAAAAGTTTTTAAATCAATACATAAATATACTCTATTCATTTCCATCACCAAATTCATTATACACCGAACAAGTGTTCTTGTAAAGATAAAAATCGAATAAATTTTCGAGTGCTTACTAAAAATGTTCTAAAAAAATGTAAAAAAAAGATATCTATTTTGATACCTTTTCATTACAAATATTTTTACTTAATTGGAACATTTTATAGATTCCATCAATATCAATATGATTCTTATTAATATTTTCTTTTAGATAACTTCTTTTTTCTTGTAGTTTTTCTAATTTCGCTTTGTTAACAGTCCATTCAATCATAACTGTTTTCTTGCTTTTACCATCTTTTGTTTTAATAGTGTAACCACCATATTCTTTATTATACTTATCATATTCTTCTTCGTAGTTCTTAGCAAAGAAACTTAAAATCGTATTATTCTTTGAAATAATTTCTTTTTCTATTCTAACTTTCTTAACATCCTTTTTCTTGTAATAGATAGTATAAGTATTATTGATTGTATAATTGTCTTCTTTAATACTATTTTTACATGTTATGGTATCTAATTTCATTAGATTCATACAAACAATAATTCCTATTATTATAGCAACAAGTAATATACTTAGTCCAATTAATAATTTCTTTTTCATATCATTCTCTCCTATTACAGTAATTATATCTTATTATTTTTAAATTGTTAATCTTTTTTATTGAAATTGAGAATTATATAGTTTTGCATAGAAACCATCTTTCTTTAATAATTCTTTATGATTTCCTTGTTCAATGATATTTCCTTCATTCATGACAAGAATTAAATCAGCGTTTTTAATCGTACTTAATCTATGGGCAATAATGAAACTTGTTTTTCCTTGTGTCAATTTGTCCATAGCAGCTTGTACTAATTCTTCTGTACGAGTATCAACATTAGAAGTTGCTTCATCTAGTATTAAGAAAGGAGCATCTTCTATCATACCTCTAGCAATAGTTAGTAATTGTTTTTCTCCTGATGAGATATTATTACTATCTCCTACAGGAGTATCTAATCCTTGTGGAAGTGTTTTAATAAAATGTTCAATTCCTACTGTTTTACATACTTCCCAAATTCTTTCATCTGATACATTTTTTCTATTGTAAGTAATATTTTCTCTTATGGTTCCATCAAATAACCAAGTATCTTGTAATACCATAATGAATAGATCATGAATATTTTTTCTTTTTAATTCTTTAATACTTTTACCATCGATTAAAATATCTCCGTCATTGATTTCATAGAATTTCATGAGTAAGTTTACCATTGTTGTTTTTCCAGCTCCTGTTGGACCTACTATCGCAATTTTTTCTCCACTTTTTACTTTGGCACTGAAATCTTTAATAATTTCTTTTTTGCTATCATAGGAGAATTTTACATGTTGAAATTCGATATTACCTAAAGCATCTTCTTTTTTGACTTCTTCTTTTAAATTTCTTTCATTGGATAATTCTTCTTCATCCATAATTTCAAAGACTCTTTCTTGAGCCGCTACTATAGATTGCATAGAAGTAGTAGCTTGAGCAATTCTTGTTAATGGATTGGTAAATAATCTAACATAAATCATAAAAGCAACAATTACTCCAAAAGTTGTTTGATGATTCATTACTAATAAAGCTCCTACAACACATACTGCTACATAACCAAAATTTCCAATAAAACTCATAATAGGTTGCATAATACCAGATAAGAATTGACTCTTTTGATTACAATCAAAGAGTTTATCATTCATTCGATCAAATTCTTTTAATGCTTCTTCTTCTCCATTATAAGCTTTTACTACAATATGACCAGAATAAATCTCTTCAATATGACCATTTAAGTTACCTAATTCTTTTTGACGTTCTACAAAGTATTTTTGCGATCTTTTTAATAAAATAAAGGAGATTAAGAATCCTATAACACTGGATAAGATAGCCGTTGTTGCCATAATCCAGTTTGTTACAAACATCATTACAATAGAACCTAAGAATAAAGTGGTATTGGATACTAAAGAAGTAATACTATTACTCATATTTATTCCTATGGTATCAACATCATTGGTAACACGAGATAAGATATTTCCTGTTTCTTCTTGATCAAAATATTTTAAAGGAAGACGATTAATTTTAATAGAAATATCTTTTCTCAGTTTTTTAGAATAACCAATTCCTACATAAGCCATGATAATTCCTTGAATATATCCAAAGATAGAATTCAATAAGTAGATAATTCCTAATAAAATAGAACGAGATTTTAATTCTTCTGTATTCATTTTTGGTTCGATTAAACTTTTAATAGAATCTGGACATTCTTCTAATTTTTTAATCATTTCTTCATTAGAAGAATCTTGTTCTAATGAATTCATAATTGTTAGAAATTCTTTTTGATCCTGTGCTGTTACTGTTATTTGATCGATTGTAAAATCATGGAAAGTATTATCTACTGTATGATTTTTTATTTCTGATGTAATCTTTTCTATATTTTCGGTACGAGGAGTAATTCCTCCTGTTACTACATCTGTAACATCTGCTAGTTTATTAGGAGCAATCGTTGACAAAATAGAAGCAACAATCGATAAGAAAATGGATAATAGTAATAGATATCTCCATCTATCTAAGTTTTTAAAAAGACGAATTAAACTACCTTTAAAGTCATTTACTTTTTCTATTTTTTGTATTCTAGGCATTTTTTAATTCCTCCTCACTTAATTGCGATAAAGCAATTTCTTTATAAACATTACATGTTTTTAAAAGTTCTTTATGAGTACCAATTCCAACACATTCTCCTTTTTCTAGTACGATGATTTTATCGGCATTCATGATTGTTCCAATTCTTTGAGCAACAATCAGATTAGTAGCTTCTTTGGTATATTCTTTTAATTCTTTTCGAAGAAGAGAATCGGTTTTGTAATCTAAAGCAGAGAAAGAATCATCAAAAATATAGATTTCTGGATTTTTCGCAATTGCTCTTGCAATGGATAATCGTTGCTTCTGTCCTCCTGAAATATTGGTGCCACCTCTTGCTACATGGGAAGAATAATCATTTTCCATCTTCTCTACAAATTCTTTTGCTTGAGCAACTTCTACGGCTTTTTTAACTTGTTTTAAAGAAGGCTTTCTTTTTCCATTATCTCCATAAGCAATATTTTCATAGACACTTCCTGTAAACATAACAGCTGTTTGAGAAATATAACCAATTTTATTATTTAAAGCTTTCGTATCATATTCTTTTACATCTACATCATCTATTTTTATTGTTCCTTCTGTAGCATCATAAAATCTAGGAATTAGATTAATTAAAGTAGATTTTCCAGAACCAGTTGATCCAATAAAAGCAACTGTTTCCCCTTTTTCTGCTTTAAAAGAAATATCTTTTAAAATATATTCATCAGCATCTGGATATTTAAAAGAAACATGATTAAATTCTACGGTTCCTGTTTCTTTTGTCTTTCCTTTAAAAGTACCTGATATAATAGAAATATCTTCTTCTAATACTTCATTGATACGATTAGCTGATACTTTAGCTCTTGGTAAAAACATAAAAATCATAGTAAGCATTAAGAAAGAAATAATAACTTGAATTCCATAACTAGAAAAAACAACCATATTACTAAAAATATCTATCTTATCGGACATTGTACTATTTAGAATAAGAATTGCTCCTACAATGTAGATAGCTAGATGTTGAAAATGCATGACAAAGTTCATCATAGGATCCATTAACGCAAAAGTTTTTGTAACTCTCATATGAATAGATGAGATTTCATTATTTACTTTGGCAAATCGATTTTCTTCAAAACTTTCTGCATTAAAGGCATGTACAACTCTTATACCTGTAATATTTTCTCTTGTTACCCCATTAATCTTATCCGTTAGGGTTTGTATTTTTTGAAATCTAGGAGTTACGATTTTAATAATAATTAAGTTTGTTATTACGATAATGATGACTCCTATTCCTGTTACCATACTAAGTTCACTACTTTTTCCAACAATTTTCATAAGTGCCCAAATTGCCATAACTGGAGATTTAATTAATAATTGAAGTCCCATGGCTAATAACATTTCGATTTGGGTAACATCATTTGTTGTTCTAGTAATTAAACTAGCGGTATGAAATTTCTTGATTTCGGTAATTTCAAACGATTCTACTTTGGTAAATATTTTTCTTCGAATACTTCTTGAAAATCTAGCGGATAGTAAAGATGATAAATAGCCAATAATAATCGTGCAAATTAGACTAGATACAGCACAAAGTAACATGAAAGAACCAGAAGTTAATATATCTTTCATGTTACTATCATTTGTTTGTATTAGTTTTGTAATTTTACTCATGTATTCTGGCATTTTTAAATCTAAATAAACAGATAAAATGACTAGTAAAGCAATAACTAAGATAATGATTTTATCTTTTTTTTCTAAGTTTTTCATTAATTTAATCATATGTGATATCCTTTCTTTTCGATAAAAGAAATAGTTAATATTAACTATTTCTCAGACTGTTGACAAAAGATTTTTTGTTAATAGTCTTTTTATTTTTTTAAAATTGTTTTATAATTAAGTTGTAAGGTTGCTTATGTT
>CADBSF010000102.1 GCA_902797265.1 uncultured Erysipelotrichaceae bacterium | reverse complement strand
TCGATATTCAATCATGAATTCAGCTATGATTATTTTAAGATATTCTCCTACTTTCTATGACTACTACAATAAAAAACGCAATGAAGGCAAATGTCATAGAGTTGCATTATCTCATGTTTGTAAAAAACTTATTAGAGTTATATATTCACTTGAAAAATACAAACAAGATTTTAATCCGTCTTTATTGAAATAATTGATTTTTCAATTTTTTCAAAAATTTCACTTTGTGAAATCTTTTTGGCATGGGATACTTTCCAATTTATAGCGAACTATTAAAATTTTCAAAATTATTATTGACTTCTAATAGTTAGTCACCAATATTATTATACAGGATATTAGGAAATTTGACAAATGAACGTTTGTATGGTATAATTATCCCACATATGAGGTGGGGGTTAATATGAAAAGTGTAGCAAGAAATATTTTATTATTTGTAACAGTAGGAGCTGTTACTACTTGTTCTGGTTGTGCTAGACATGATGTGGATAGTGAAATTATTCCAATGTATTCAGTTGATTATTCTGATGAGAATACAGATGATGTATATCAGTCTAATTTTGATACTATTGATTCAAATAGCTATCTTGATATTTTTGATAATGCTAGTGAATATGTAGAAGAGTCTCATGCAGAAGATCCTGTTATAGAAGAAGTGATTGATACTCCAGAAGATCTTAGTTTTTATACGGAACCATATCATGAAGAATATGTTGAATACCAATTGACTTCTGAAGTAGAAGCAGAAAAAGAACCAGAAATTGTTGAATATGAAGAGGAATATCATCCAGTTGAGGATGAGATAGTGGATCAAGGAATTGGTGTAATTTCTTCTTATCCAGAACCTGAATTATCAGACTTTGAAGAAACATATGATGTAGAAAACCATGAAGTAATAGAAGAAGGTATCATAGAAATTCCTTCTTATCCAGAACCAGAAGTTGCACCTGAAGTGACACCAGTACCAGATGATTTCTATTCTTATGTAAATGGGGATTATTATAATAATATGGTGTCTGCTAAAGAAGCATTTGATCAATTACTAAGTAATGGAAGTGTTGCTGCTCAAATCATTAATAGAGGTAATTCTTTAAGTAGTGATGAATGTAGTTTTGTTGATCATTCTATTTCTAATATTTATCAAAATATTTGTAATTATATAAATAGTTACAATGTTAATGATGTTGTTGGTTGTTACAACTCTGGAATTAATTTAACTCATGAATATGATTCTGGACTAGGATTTACTAATGTTTCTAATTTATTAATTGCTAGAAGTTTACCAAGTCCTTATCAAAGTGAGATTGTAACTAATGAAGGATATGGTAATTATCGTTTAAATAATGGCTATTTAATTCATTTATTAGGATCTGATAGTGATACATTATTATCTTATTCCAATAATGCTGATTCTTATACTAGATCCTTATGGTATCGTGATTTACCTAGTGTTATTACGAATCATTATACTTCTATTCGTTCTGTTAACGGAGATGATGGAGTTTGTTATTTCTTAAACGATGTAAAAACTGATCATTTATGTACGAATGAATGGAATAATATTAAAAATGAAGATAGTGCTATTTATGGATTTGATCCTTCTATTACGAGTGTTATTTTCTCTGGAGATGTTAATTCTTATGTTTATGTCGATTATGATAGTAATGTCTATGGAAGTTTATCAACAGAAAAAAGTATTCGTGTAGAGCATATTTTAATGGTACAAGATGCCTTAGCTTGTCATGAAGCAGATGTTTCTAATCTTGATAGTGCTTTAAGAGATATGTATACGATTGAATCTAATAAAGTATATAGTAGATAATTCATACACTCAATAAGTTAAAATTGAGTGTTTTTTTTTGTCTTTTTCTTTGATATAATTGATTTATAGTTCGGAGGATGGATATGGAAATGGATTTTAAACTAGAAAATTTTGAAGGACCTCTTGATTTATTATTACATTTCATTAAAGAGTCTAAAATGGATATTATGAATATAGAAATAGAATCTATAACCAATCAGTATATGGAATATATTCATCAAAATGAAAAAATGAATTTAGATATATCTTCTGAATATTTAGTTATGGCTTCTGAGTTATTAGAAATTAAATCTAGATTATTAATTCCAAGTAATCAAGAAAATGAGGAAGAAGAGGAAGAAGATCCTAGGAGTGAACTTGTTAATCGATTATTAGAATATCAAACTTATAAAGATATTACTCAATTACTTCAAGAAAAAGAATTATTGAGACAAGATATTTATACAAAATTACCAGAAAATATTAATCATTATAAAGAAGAAAATGAAGAATTAGCTAGTGATCTTTCTTTAGAAGATTTAATTGATGCTTTTCGAAAATATTATCAAAGGAAAATGGATAATCGTCCTTTAGATACAAAAGTTACAGTTAATGAAATTAGTGTTTCTTCTAGAAGACATGATATTAAAAGAATTTTAAAAGAAAAAAAGAGAGTATCTTTTTTTGAATTATTTCCTGTATTATCAAAAGAATATGTTGTATCCACTTTTTTAGCAATCTTAGAAATGGCTAGAAAAAGGGAATTACAAATTGTTCAAGATAAATTATTTGATGATATTGTTGTAGAGGTGGTAGGAAATGAATAAGGCAGTATTAGAAGGACTTTTATTTGTTGTTGGAGAAGATGGATTAACCCTTGATCAAATAGAAGATATTTTAGAAATTAAGGAAGATGAAGCAAAGTCTTTGTTATTGGAATTAAAAAAAGATTATGAAGAAGAGAGTAGAGGACTTAGAATTGATTTTTTAGGGAATCGATTTAAATTGACAACAAAGTATGAACATAAAAAGTATTATCAAAAATTAATTGAGAATCCTTTAAATAATACCTTGTCGCAAGCTGCTTTAGAAGTCTTAGCCATTATTGCTTATAATGAACCAATTACTAGAATTCAAGTAGATGAAATTAGAGGAGTTGCTTCTGGCTATATTGTGAGAAAATTAGTTGCGAAAGGATTTATTAAGGAAAGTGGACGTAGTGATTTACCAGGAAGACCTATTTTATATGAAACTACTAATGAGTTTTTAGATTTCTTTGGTTTATCTTCTACTTCTGATTTACCTAGTATTGAAGATATTATCAAAAATGTAGATGAAGGAAGTGAAGATTCTAATCCTGATCTTTATACTTCTAAATATACTGAAGATGGGGGAGATGTTGTTTATGAATAGAGATTATTTACTAGAAATTATTAATCATAATATAAGTTTAATTGCTTCTAAGACGGACGATTATTGTTTTTTAAATAATCAAAGTAAAGAAGCTTTTGATTTAGAAATAGAGATTGCTGGTCTTTTTAGTACTAGTATGTGGATTCAAAATAATTTAGATATTTCTTCTATTGAAGAATATTCTAGTCGAGTATCTTCTTTTGAAGAATTATTAAATGATAAGAGATATCTTGCTTTATGTGAACATTTAAAAGAAATAGGTAATCGTTATTATGATTTAGAGTATAAAGATTATTCTATGGAAGATCGAAATATTTTTCTAACGGATCTAGTTTCTATCCAAGAAATGTTATCAGAATCTACGATTCAAGAAAAAGAACAGAAATGTCATTTTCAATTATTTTCTAAAGGAATCGATCGACATTCTGATATGATAGATACTTTAAAAGTAGTTTTAGCTAATCAAAATTGTTTATTCCAATTAAAAGAAATAGAAAAATCTTTTTTAAATGAAAAAGAATCTAAAAAATATTAGGAGTTTCTTATGAAGGATGATTTTTTAAAAGATGTAGATAAAAATATATTTGGAAAAGAAGAAGATACCATGAGATGTTTTGATAATTATCTAAAAACTAGGAGTGGGTCTTTTTCAACATCTGTTCATTTATTTCAAAAGTATTATCATAAATGTTTTCAAGATTTAATTAATTTACAATTTGATCAAAATAGTAAACGTATCGAATATCAATTTTTAGAAGAAGATTCCAAAGATTATCGTTGTAATTATATTAATCAACAGGATATTGATCAGTGTTTAAATAATGGATATGCAATTCAAATTCTTTCTATCTTAAAGAATAATTCTTATTTAAGAGATACTTGTTTAGAATGGAATTTGCTTAGTAAGGAAGAGATGAATCGGATACATAATATTCCTGACAGTGAGTTGAAATCCTATACGATAGAAGATGTTTATCATCTTTTTCATGATTCTTCTAAGGATAAGATTACCAATGATGATATCGTGGAAACTGTTTTACCTTTACTTAAAATTCATCGTTTGAATAATTTACAGATTAAGTATGCTCATACGGCTAGAGTTGTTTATCTTGCTGATTATGAAGTTCGTTCTATGGAAATTGATTCTTCCTTAGTAAAAGATGCTGTTTTAACTTCTGCCTTATTTCATGATGTTGGAAGATTTTATCAAGGAGCTTTTTATAATAGTTTTGATGATAGTACGATGAAAAGTATAGAAGGATTAGGAAAAGGTCATGCAGAAGCAGGATATTATTATTCTTTATTAAATATGATTAGTCTTAATTCTTTAGGTGTAAATACTTCAGAAGATTTAATTATTCATGCAATTGCCTCTTTAGTAGTATCAAGACATCAGGCAAGTAATCAAGATAATCAGTGTTTTGATCAAGTAAGAAGTGATTTTCATTTTTCAAAAGATATTGATTCTAAATTATTACATTTTATCTTTGATGCTTATTTAAATGCAAAACCTTTTGAAAATGGAATTCACTCTCGTTTTGGAAGTACTATTCCTCATCAACAAAGATATATTAAGAATAGTCTTGATAATATTTTAAGAACCATTAAAATTGTTACAGAACAGTATATTGATGATTCTTCTAAAATAGAAGAAATTCTAAAAAATACAAAAGAGTTTTTAGGAGGAGAAATCAGTGAGTTTTTAATTGATAAGCCAATTTCTATAGAGGGGTATTATCGAGAAGATGAAGCTAATATTTTAAAAAGTATTGCTTTTAATCAAATCTCTTCTTATTTAGATTCGAATGGAATTCGAGTAAATGAAGAATGTTCTAAATTATTGATGGATTATTATGTTTATTAGAAAGCTTCTAGTATCTTCTTTTTAACAAAAGAAGAAGAGAATATTCTAGAAAAGTTTGAATTTAGTGATGAAGAGAGAAATAGACTATGTATTAAGAAGATTCCTAAGTATGCTGAGTTAGATGATAATGGAGAAAAAATTCCTCTTATTATTCGAACTCCAGAATTAAATAAAATACTAAGTGATTATAAAGAATATTCATTTTGTCAAAGTCAAGAGATTGATTTTTCTCATTATGCAAAGATTTTTTCGGTTGCGAAAAATGATTTAGCGAAGTTTGCTCAATTTGATATTGCTAGAAGTATTCGTGATATTTTTGAAGGAAAGAGTGAATTTGTATCAAAGGATGCAGTTGATCCAGATATTCAGTCTGTTATTGATTTGTGTCTTAATGTTGTGATGGATGCTGATAAGATGGATGTTTTTGTCCAAAGAGTTAATAAAAGATGGGATAATTGGAATCCTAATTATCTTACTGTTAGAAGTGATAGTAATAAAAACGAATCTTTTATTGATGTCATAACGAATGTATTTCATATTCCTGTTCATTATGAAAATGATCAAGTTGTTTTAGATGATGTCTTAAAAAATATTATCTTAGATAATCGTAAGACTAATACAAATTTTAGAAAGAGTTTAGATTCTGTCATTGATTTATCAAAGGATGAGTATACTACTGATGAATTATCTCTTCTTAATGATTTATTAAAAGCAGATTATTCACAGATTACTAGAAATAGTAAAGTAAAGGTAAATGAATCTTCTAAGATGATTTATGATTCTTCTTTTATTCGGTTCTTATTAACTACTATTAGTAAGAATTCTAACTTGAGAGAAGATTTTTTATCTCATCATATTACGATTGATACTAGTTTAGAAAATCAAGAAATTCCTGAGATTGTTATTTCTTTATTAGAGAAGAATCATATTTCTTTAGAAGAAGTAGATAATCGTATTAAAGTTAGTTATGATACGATGAAAATGATATATCCTATTGATGAAGAGAGAATTCAAAGAGAAAGAGATTTAATATTACCTGAAGATTTAAGAGAAAAGATGTTTTTGTTGGATAAAGATCGAGAAAAAGTTGGAAATAGTAAGTTTCCTTTAGGAAGAAAAGCTTCTTCTAATCCTAATTTTGATTGGGCTAATATTTTTCCTGCTATTTGGTGGCATATCGATCAATTTATAATGACTAATATGCGTAGTAGAGAATCTTTTCAATTTCTTATGGATACTCAATTATTAGATCGATTAAAAGATACTTATTCTTCTTCTGAATGTAATCCAGATTTTATTCATTTTATAGAAGAAGTAATTGATTATGCTAAAGTGTTTTTAGATACTTTTATGTCTGCCTCTCTTGATTCTAATAATCTATTATCTTTTGATGGAGGTCCTAATAAAATAGGAATGGTTGATAATTCTATTATGATAGCGATAAGAGATGAAGCAAGTAAAAGATGGAAGTTAAGGAAAGAAAAGAAAGAAATTCAAGAAATGTTTTCTACAGAAGAGAAAGTAGAAGATATCATGATTAATAAATAGTAATTATTTAAAAGAATTTGAGTTTTCAAGTTCTTTTTTTTTATCTTTGATTTTTTCTTAGAACTATGTTATTATTGATATGGAGTTGCTTCCATGGCGGAATTGGTAGACGCGGCAGACTCAAAATCTGCTTCTAGCGATAGAGTTCCGGTTCAAGTCCGGATGGGAGCACCATAAAAAAATAAACTGTTAGATTTTTTTCTAACAGTTTTTTAATATCCTATTTTTTTAATCAATTCTTCTACTTCTTTTTGATATTCTTTTTCTACATTTATATATAGAAGAGTGGATTTTACTCTACATAAATACATATAATCATCATTCGCAATCATTTTATAGGTAGAATAGTTTAACATATTTGTTGTTACTTGCATTTTTGTACCTGAATTATGCTCCTGTATAAATAATTCTTTATTTGTTTCAAACATACTTTTTGCTTTTTTTTCTGTTTCTAATACATAAAATTCTATTTGATAATTTTTATCACTATTTTTCGCAACTGTTGCTTCTTTGATAAAATCATATTCTTTATATTGATCACTTATATCATATATTTCATATTCCAATGAAGATACTTTTTCTTTAAATTCGTTAGTAGTTATTTCTTTTTTTGTAAAACATCCTGTTAATAAAAAAACAGATAATAAACAGGTTAATCCTAATAATAGTTTCTTTTTCATAATGACTCCTTTTTTTAATTATATCGTTCTTTTTTTCTACTAGGAAACAATTATTTCTTTTTCATAGAACATTTACGTAAATATTGTACTTCTTATTTTCGAGTGATATAATGAATTATGATGTGGGGTGTATTTATGGATAGTGCTTTTAAGCGAGTTATAAAATCTTTATTCATGATTTTTATTTGTGGGATTCTTTTTTTTCTAACGGTATTTACTTGGTTTCAAAAAGAAGATGATATTTCTTCTAACGTTGATTTAATTCTTTCTTCTGATAGTCTTTCTTTATCTGTTGATCAAAAGAGTTGGAATAATACTTTAACGAACTCAGACTTTTCTCATTCTTTTATTCTTTCTTCAAGAGGAGTTTCTACTACTTTTACGGTTAACGAGAAAGGAGAAATTCCTTTTTATCAAACTTCTCAATATTCTTTGAGAGAGAGTGACTATCTGTTAGCAAAAAAAATAAAGAATAATCAAATATTATCTTTTGATTTTTATGTAAAGTCTAGTAAAGAACAGATTCTTACTCTTACTTCCTTATCGTCTCTTCATGCTTCTGTTGAAAACTATATTCGAGTAGGAGTGGTATCTGATTCCTTTGATAAAGTCATATGGGAGCCATATAAAGATATTCATAATGAAACAGGTGTAAAGCGTTCTCTTCTTTATTATGATGTAATTACTAATAGAGGACTAGGAGGAGTTAAAATCGATACTCGAGGTATAAAGAAAAGTGTTACAAAAGAAGATAAAATTCTTCTTTATAGTAAAAATGAGGATGTATTTGAGTCTGTTTCTACTTCTGAGATAATTGATTCTTCCATGAATTGTTTTCCTATTAAAAAAGGTATTACTAAAATAACTGTTTATTTATGGTTAGAAAGTCAAGATGTTGATTATGTAGAAGATAGTTACTTTGAACAAATACCTTTATTATTACAATTTGGTACTTTAGAATTGAATTAGTTTTATTTGTAATTCTAGTATATCTATGGTACTATTGAGATGGTGAAATAAATGGAGAAAATTATAAATATTATACGAATTATTATTGAGATAATGATTGTATTTTACGTTTTATTAATTACTATTTTTATGCTTAGCCGTAATCATTTTGGCTATTCTGAATTGTTCGGTTATCAGTTTCATGTCATACAGGATAATAATAAAGATATTGTATCTAAGGGAGAAGTTGGGGATTTACTTATTATTAAGAAAGATAAAACTATTAAAGTAGGAGATACAATTTATTATTATGGTATTGTTGATAATCGATATGTTGCATTTAGTGGAAAAGTTCAAGAAATAAAAGATAAGCAAATTTATCAAATAGAAGGAGATCCTACTATTAGTGTTTTAGCTGAAAGAGTGATTGGAACTGAAACAAAAAAGATTTCTAAGTTAGGAATTATTCTTGAGTTTTTAGAGAGTAGATTTGGATTTTTATTCTTTGTATTATTACCAATTATGGTTGTCTTTATTTATCATATTTTTCAATTATTTGTGTATATTCGATATGATGAAGTGAAATAGGAGAAGACTTGTATAAAAAGGAGTTGTGCTTATGTATAGGCTTTTTCAAAATAAGATATTTAAAATCATTATGAAAACGATTAAAATTGTTTTTTTAGTTTTCTTGACTCTTTATTTTTCTTTTGTTTTGATAGAAAAAATATCTTATCATACTAGCTTTTTTGGATATCGAGTTTTTACTGTTTCTTCTAATAGTATGAAGAAAGTTTATTCGTTAAATGATGTTTTATTAGTAAAAAAAGTAAAAGTTAAAAAGATTAAGGAAGGAATGGATATTGCCTATATAGGGGAACAGGGTGGTCTTTCTGGAAAAGTAATTCTTAATCGATTAGTAAAAATAGAAAAAGGAGAAAAAGAGACGGTATGTTATACTCAGGGAGTTTCTTCTCCAACTGTTGATCCTCCAATTTCACAGAATAAAGTTCTTGGTAAGGTTGTAGGGAAAGTATTCTTTTTCTCAGAACTTAATCATATTGTAAAAAGACAAGAAGGGTTCTTTTTTCTAATCTTTTGTCCATTAGTATTATTGATTACTTTAGAAGTATTAAAAACTATTACCGATATTAAAATAGAAAAAGGTAGACTTCAAGAAACAGAAAGATTGAGTTTAACTGAAATTATTAAATTGAATCAGAAACAGAAAAAGAAAAGACAGAGAAATCGAAACTTAGAAAATACTTATCATGAAATACCTTTAATTGTAGAATCTATTCCTTTGATGAGGGATTCTACTCTGACAATCATTAATGATGAAAAAAGTATTTCTAACGATGATAAAGATAATACCATAATATAGGGAGGATTTTTCATGGAACTTAGAGATCAATTTCGTTATTTGGTTGGAGGATATTATGGAGTAGAATTAGTTGATGAGTATTCTTTAAAAGAATATATTTTGAAAGATATTCGAAATTATATTGAAGATTTTGTTCATGAAAATAATATTGATTTTGATATTCAGCAAGAAGAGAAAGATGTTAAAGAACAAGTTTCTGAAAAGACAAAATTGCAGGATGCTTTGCTTGTCTTAAATAAAATTAATGGTCCGATGGATTTAGTGTTTTTAATTAAAAAGAAATTGAAAAAATATGAGAGACATTAATAGAAATATTAATGTTTTTTCTTGAATTCATTTTTCTTTTTTGTTATCATAATTGACGAGGTGTTCGTATGGGATTATTTGGTTGGATATTTTATATCGTAATGGGTGTTATCTGTTTTTTTCTAACCTTATTTTTAGAAAAAAAATATTCTTTATCCCTTCGAGAAAAATTAGTTTTTTCTTTAATCTTTTTACTGATTGTGAGTGGATTCTGTTACCGATATGTAATTAATATTACAGGAGATATCTTTCTCATTTTTGTATTTACTTTTGTTACGGATATTCTTTATACTAGTTATTTCTTGGATACGGATTTTTTTGATAAAGAAGAGAGTCGTACTCATTATTATGTTATATTAATTTTCTTAGGATTTTTAATGAATCAAGAATTTATTAATCGAGTTACTCAAGTTTTCTTAACAGGGGAAGATTTTAGAATTATTATTTGGGCTTTTGTATTCTTGTTTTTTTATCATTTTTTAGATACCAAGAGAGTTATCAAAAGTAAGAAACATGATCGAAAGTTTATGAGTCGTAATCATGTATTAGAAGAATATGCAAAATTAAAATATCGTTATTATGATGAATGTGATTCTAAAGATCGAGATTTTTCTAATTTGTTATATGCTATTATGATTTATCAAAATCATAAGAGAAATAAGAATTTACGTAAAATTGATTATTTTTTATTTCGAATTAATGGAGGTAATAAACCATTAGGAATTATGCAAGTTAAAACAGATAAATATATTTCAGATAGTGAGAGTATTCAAATCATTCGAAAAGAATTAGAGAAGATGCGCTATAAAGGATCAAAATCTAAGAAGGTAGATATTGAAGAAATCATTAAAGATTATTCTTTAGAAGATGCTTCTTCTATTCAATATATTTTTGATATCATTAAGAAATTTTAGTTTTCAATCTATTTGATTTGTGATATAGTACTTATAGAAGGTAGGTAGTTATATGAAGAAGAATTATTTCTATAAGGGTATATTTGTTTTCTTACTTTTATTTCTATGTTCTGGATGTAACGGAGATATTACTAGGAGCTTAAGACATGATGGCTTTACTTATAATGCGAATAGTGTTAAATGTACTCCATTCTTTACTAAAAAGAAAGGAGATACTTTAGAGAAAATACAGTTCTATACGGGAAGTCATATTATTAATACAGATGGTAAAATATATGAAGTTAGTTTATCTAATAAATTTTCTAATGATGAAAACTGTAAAGAAGCACAAGCTTTCTTTTCTGTAAAAGCTATTCTTAATAATACTATTGTTAAAGCTTTTGATAATAAGTATTATTCATTAGTTGGGGATTCAAAGAAGAGTGCTTATACTGTAATTGATTCTTCTGATAGTAATTATCCAATTTATGATTTGTTATTAAAGGGAGCAGATGTATTAAAAGTAATGCTTAAGGATGGAGAAAATAATATTTATTATTCTTTAAATGTTGATGGTAATATCTATGCTTATAAAGTTACTAAAGGAGATAAAGATAATCCTCCTACAATGACTTTAGATTCTGTTACTCCTATTCCATTTCATCAAAGTGATTATGGTGAAAGAATTGTTGATTTTAATTATTCGGGAGATAGTCCTGCAACTTATATTAAATTAGAATCTGGTAAAGTTATTCGATTAACAGCAGAGAATTATAAAGATTGTACAAAATATATTGATATTGCTTGTCAATATTCTTATCAGGAAGATAAAGTACTTACTAAATATAGTGATCATATACTTGCATATAATGGTAGTACTGTTGTTACGGATTATCATAAATATTTTACTCTTTCTAGTAAATAGTGCAAAAGATTATTCTTTTGCTTTTTAGGTGGTGTTATTGTGCTTTTAGTTAAAGATTTTGATGATTATGAATTAATTGATACTTCTATGGGGTATAAGTATGAGAGATGGGGAAAGTATTTTTTATTAAGACCAGATCCTCAAATTATATGGAATCATGGTGATTTACTTCAAAAATATAAAGGAAAGATAGATGCTATATATTATAGAAGTAATACTGGTGGAGGACATTGGGAAAATATAAAGAGTATTCCTGCTTCTTGGACAATTTCTTATCGTAACTTATTGTTTCATATTAAAGAAATGGGATTCAAACATACAGGTTTATTTCCTGAACAATCTATTAATTGGGATTTTATGATTGATAAGATTCAAAATAGTGGTAGAAAGATACGTGTATTAAATTTGTTTGCTTATACGGGTGGTGCAACGATTGCTTGTTTATCTGCGGGAGCTCATGTTACTCATGTAGATTCTTCTCGTGGTATGGTTGATTGGTGTCGTGAAAATGTCAATTCTAATGGTTTTCAAGGTGAGAATATTCGTTATATTGTAGATGATGTTATTAAGTTTGTAGAAAGAGAGATTAGAAGAGGAAATCATTATGATGCGATTGTAATGGATCCTCCTAGTTATGGAAGAGGAAGTAATGGAGAAGTTTGGGTACTTGAGAAGAATTTGAACTATTTAGTAGAAATATGTGCTCAATTGTTATCTGAAAATCCACTGTTCTTTTTAATTAATTCTTATACGACAGGTATTAGTTCTACAGTATTAAAAAATTTATTAGAGCTTCATGTTAATTCGAATCATTCAGGAATAATTAGTTGTGGAGAAGTGGGAATTCCTTCTTCTTCTAATTCACTAGTACTACCTTGTGGTATTTATGGAAGATGGGAGTGCCATGAATAGAAAATTAAATGTATTATATGAAGATAATCATATTATTGTAGTAGAGAAACCTTGTAATATTCTCAGTCAAGGAGATAGTACTGGTGATCTTTCTATGATTGAACTTATTAAAGATTATATTAAAGAAAAATATCATAAACCAGGAGGAGTTTATCTAGGACTTGTTCATCGATTAGATAGACCTGTTGGTGGAGTTATGGTTTTTGCTAGAAGCAGTAAAGCTGCTAGTAGGTTATGTAAAAGTTTTAATGAACATCGAATCGATAAAAGATATATGGCAATTGTTCATGGTAAGATGGAAGAAGAAAAGGGTGAATTAGTTGATTTTCTTTTAAAAGAAAAAGATGGTAATACGATTGTATCTCCTGATGGGAAAGAAGCTATTTTAGATTATCAGGTTATTTCTTATCGAAAAGAAGATAATTGTAGTATGGTTTCTATTCGATTGAAAACAGGAAGACATCATCAAATACGAGTTCAGTTTGCTAGTAGAGGACATTATTTACTAGGAGATCAAAGATATGGAGTTCTTGATAATACACAAATTAGTTTATTTTGTTATTATTTATCTTTTGAACATCCTGTTACTCATGAAGTTATGACGTTTGAATGTCCTTTACCTAAAAATGGTCATTGGACAAAATTTACAGTGTAAAAAAATGTCTAAATAATAAAATGATTGCATTCAATCATATTTTTTGTTATGATTATTTTAGAGTAAAATAGAATAAAGGGAGTTATTTGTATGGAAAATTTTGATTTATCATGGTTTACTACTGTACCGGGAATTGCGATTACAGTAGGAGTCGTTTTATTATTGTTATCATTAATATTCTTGTTATTTTCAAGAGTTGAAAAGAAAAAATATAAGGATAAAATGGAAAAAACACAAGCTTTAAAAATGGAAGCAGAGAAGGCTTTAGAAGAAGAAAAGGCAACTAAGGTGAAGACACCTGTTATGGAAGAAGTTAAAGTTGAAAATAATGTAGCTGCACCTAGTGTAGTTGAAACTAATCAAACTAGTCCAGTTGTTGAACCTAAAATGGAACCAGTTGTGGAAGCTAAGGTTGAACCTGTTTTAGAACCACAAATGGTAAGTGCAACACCAGCTATTTCTATGGAGCCAGTTAGTCCTGTTGCTGAACCATCAATGGTTAGTCCTGTTATTTCTCAACCAGAAATGGTTATGCCAGCACCTGTAGAAACGAGTCCATTTTTTCCTACATCTAGTATGGAGATGCCTACAATGGAACCAGTGGTTGAAATACCATCAAAGAAGCCTGATTTTGTAAGTCCTGTTGAACCAAAACCAGAAGTAGTTACTGCTAGACCTATTGGTATGATTAATCAAGTTTCTCCTGTAGAGAGTACTCCTGTTATACAACCTCAAATTGTTTCTTCTGAACCTCAGATTATTGCTTCAGAACCTGAATTTGTTTCTCAACAACCTCAACCAGAAATGGTTAGTGAACCAGTAGTAGAACCTACTATGGTTGAAGAAACTTCTAGTACTAGTCCTTATATGAATTCTTTCTATCAGGAATTATCTCGACTAAGTACAGAAGTAACAACAGTTCCAACGAATAAAGATACTCCTGTTATTTATGGAGGAGCTAGTCCTGTTGTAAATGATATTAAATTAGAACCAGAAACTCATCAAATTTATGGAGGTGCTGATCCATTGCAAAATACACAACCAATTCCAAAAGTTGTGTCAAATGGAGAAGCCTATAATGCTTCTTATAGTTCGATTCCTGAGATGAAGCCAATTGATGATTATATGAATCAAACAATTGCTCCTAGTGAACCAGTTCTAATGCCACCAATTAATGATAATACAAATTATCCAATGAATTAGAAATAAATATAATAAAAAAAAGGGTTCTTTGTCAAATAGTGTTGGTGAACAATAAATTTGATAAATGAATTGTTTATAGAGAGTGATTTTTAATCACTCTTTTAT
>CADBSF010000101.1 GCA_902797265.1 uncultured Erysipelotrichaceae bacterium | reverse complement strand
CTTTTTTATCATTTTAACATCTCCTCTTTTATTATTTTATGTTTTATAGTACAATATTATTAGTTTTTTAGGAGGAATTTTATGGAATCAGAAATAATGTTAGATAATAAGAATGTAATTACTATGAAACTATTACATTATTTTATTACAGAAAAAAATTACAATCCTATTATTTTACAAGGTGTTGAAAATGAAATTTGGTTAGAAAACTTAGACTCTGATTGTGAAGTAATTCGTATTGTATCTGGTTATATTCATAATAATGAACAGTTTGATTTTGATGTTTTTAAAACAAAAAGAATATTAAAGAAAATAAAGAAAAAGACTTTTTCTTTTCATTTAAATGTGATGAGTATATTTTTAGATTTAGGAGATAATGTTACTAAATTAGGAGAAGATCCTAAATTAATGTGTATTAATGTGAAAGAAGAAAATGATATTAATAAGAATGATTTAATTAAAAAGATTTTTCCTGATTTATCTAAAAAAATGAATTATCATGAAGATGGAATTGAATTATTTGTTAAGATTACGAATGATATAAATAAACATAATAAAGAAGATGCTTCTCGATTAGAAAAAGTATTTAAGACGAAAAAAACTTATATTACTTATTTTTTGATGGCAGTGAATATTATTTTTTATTTAACACCATTATTGTTAGGACAATTTGATAGTGTAATTTCATCTTATTGTGTACATGGACCAAGTATTCGTGCAGGAGAATATTATCGATTATTATCAGGGATATTCTTACATGGAGGAACAATTCATTTGTTATGTAATTGTTATTCTTTATATATTATTGGTTCTCAAATTGAGAGTTATTTAGGAAAAGTAAAATATATTATCGTTTATTTATTTTCTGGACTAATAGGGTCTTTATTTTCGATGAGTTTTGGAGGAAGTGCAGCATCTATTGGTGCTAGTGGAGCTATCTTTGGATTAATGGGAGCTTTACTATATTTTGGTTTCTATTACCGAGTATATTTAGGAAATGTTGTTAAGAGTCAGATTATTCCATTAATAGTAATTAATTTAGGACTAGGATTTATGCTACAAGGAGTAGATAATTTTGCTCATATTGGAGGATTATTAGGTGGTTTTATGATTACTATGGCATTAGGAATTAAAGATAAATCAAGTACTTTTGAAAAAGTAAATGGATGGATTATTTGTACAATATTTACTGCTTTTGTATTTTATCTTGCTTTTATATATAGTGCATAAACTATTGTCAAAAAATCTTCTTAATGATACAATGAATCTATGATAAGGTGAGGTGAATCATTATGGTACAAGAACAAACAACATTATTTAATGTAGATGAAATTGATACAAGATTAATCAGAAATACTTTAAAAGAAGTATATACTTCTTTAGAAGAGAGAGGATATAATCCAACCAATCAAATTGTTGGATACTTGATTAGTGGAGATCCAGGATATATTTCTAGTTATAAAGATGCTAGAAGTAAGATTCAAGAAGTAGATCGTGCTAAGATAGTAGAAATTCTATTAAAAGAGTTTCAAAATAATAATGAATGAGATATTTAGGATTAGATTTAGGTAGTAGAACATTAGGAGTAGCTGTTAGTGATAAAAATGGAATACTAGCCAGTAGTTATCAAACAATTACTCATAAGGAAGATTATGACTACTTAGTAGAAGAAGTAAAAAAATTAGTACAAGAATTAGAAATAGATGCTGTTGTATTAGGATATCCAAAAAATATGAATAATACGATTGGATTTAAAGGAGAACTTAGTTTAAAATTCAAAGAAGAATTAGAAAAAGTACTTTCTATTCCTGTATATTTACAAGATGAAAGATTAACTACTAAAACAGCAGAAGAAGTATTAATACAAGGAAATATGTCTAGAAAGAAAAGAAAAAAAGTAGTAGATTCTCTTGCAGCTACTATTATTTTGCAATCTTATTTAGATAGAGGAGGAAAATGATATGAAGAAAAATACATTTTCCATGATTGATGAAAATGGAAATGAAATAGTATATGATGTTTTATTTACTTTTGAAAGCGATGAAACAGGAAATAATTACATTGTTTATACAGATAATCATAAAGATGAAATGGGAAATATTGAAGTATATGCTTCTATTTATGATCCAGAAAATCCTAATAGTCGATTAGAAGCAATCAAAACGGATAAAGAATGGAAAGTTATTGAAACTATTTTAGAAACATTACAAGAAGAAGTACGTAAAAAACAAGAAAAAGATAGAGAAGAACAATAATTTAATAAAAATCTTTTCTTTTTTGGAGGTAGTATGTTAGTAGAAAAAAAGAAACCTAAAAAAATAGTTTTCTTTCTCTTTTTTCTTATTATTTTAATTTTAATAGTAGGATTAGGAGTAGGAACTTATTTTTATATGATAGGTCCTGTTAATAAAAATAATAAAGATAATATAGAAGTAGTTATTCCTAACGGTACTACTAGTACAGAGATAGCTTCTATATTAAAAGAAAAAAAATTAATTCAAAATGAATTAGTATTTAAAATATATTTAAAACTAAATAAACATGATTCCTTAAAAGCAACAACCTATCAATTGAATCAAAGTATGAGTGTTAGTGATATTGTAAAATTATTAGAAAAAGGAAATACTTATAATCCTGATGAAGTAAAGATTACTTTTAAAGAAGGAAAAAGAATTACGGATTATGCAAAAGAAATAGAAAAGTGTACCAATCATTCTTATGAAGAAGTAATAGAAGTAATGAAAGATAGAGAATATATGAAAACATTAATCTCTAAATATTGGTTTTTAACAGATTCTATTCTAGATACAGAGATTTATTATCCTTTAGAAGGATATTTAGCTCCTGATACTTATCATTTAAAGAATAAAGATGTTTCTATTGAAGAGATACTTACCACTATGTTAGATCAAATGGAAAAGAATTTAGATAAATATAAAGATAGTATTTCTAATATTCATGAGACTTTTACGATGGCATCTATTGTAGAATTAGAAGGTACTAATTCAGAAAATCGTAAGATGATAGCAGGTATTTTTCAAAATCGTTTAAATAGTAGAATGAATTTAGGTAGTGATGTGACAACTTATTATGGATTACAAGAAGCTATGAATCGTGATTTAACAACAGAAGAATTTAATAGTTCTAATGGATATAATACTCGTGAACCTTCTATGATAGGAAAATTACCAGTAGGACCTATTTGTAATTTTAGTATGAGTAGTCTAGAAGCTAGTATCTATCCAACAGATAGTGATTATTTATACTTTGTTGCAGATAAGAATGGAAAAATCTATTATACAAAAACAATGAAGGAACATGAAGCAAAGGTTGCTGAAATAAAAGCAAATGGAGATTGGATTTGGTAAGAATAAAATGGAGGAAGTATGCTAATAGATGATTTAATTAATGAAATTAAAGAATATGCAGAAGAAAATAATGTTCCTATTATGGCTGATGATGGGATTCGATATTTATTAAATTATATTAATAAACATAACGTTAGAAATATATTGGAAATAGGTACTGCAATAGGATATTCTGCTATTATGATGTGTATGGTTCATCCAGAGATTCAAGTTACTACGATTGAAAGAGATGAAAAAAGGTACTTAGAAGCATTAAAAAATATTAAGAAAGCTAATTTAGAAAATAGAATTCATTTAATATATAATGATGCTTTAGAGGTTCGTTTAGATGAAATGTATGATTTAATTTTTATAGATGCTGCTAAAGCACAAAATCAAAGATTCTTTGAAAGATTTGAAAGAAATTTATTTGATGATGGTACCATTATTACAGATAATATGAAATTTCATGGATTAGTAGAAAAGAATATTGATGAGATTGAAAGTAAGAATTTAAGACAATTAGTTAGAAAAGTAAAAGATTATATTATGTATTTAAAAGGAAATGCTTACTATGAAACAGAGTTTGTAGATGTAGGAGATGGACTTGCTGTTAGTAAGAAGAATTTTATTTAAACTTCTCGATTTTTGAGAAGTTTTTATTGTTTTTATTTTCCGTTTATGATAGAATTTTACTTAGAATAGGATGATGGATTATGGGTAGAAAAAAGTATAGAAAATTAACTACAAATGCCGATATCAGAAGAAAAATATTATTAAATCTATTACTAGTAACAATCTGTGTTATTAGTTTTGGTTATTCTTATTTAAGTACAAATT
>CADBSF010000100.1 GCA_902797265.1 uncultured Erysipelotrichaceae bacterium | reverse complement strand
CAATATAAAAGGATGACTTTCGTCATCCTCAATAAACAATTCATTTTATCAAATTAATGTCCACCAACACTATTTGACAAAGAACCCTTTTTTCTTTTTCTTATTATAACGATAACAATAACTAAGGAAATAATTCCTGATATAACAAGTAATACATTTGTACTATCTTCTTCTTTTACTTCAATTACTTTATCTTCATCACTAATTAGAAATAAAGAATTTTTGTTCAATTCACAATTATCATCTTCAGGACAATTAATTTGACCTATCAAATATAACGTATTCTTTTTCAAATTAAATCCTGTTACTGTATAATAACCATTACTAATTTTTTTAATTTTATTAATACTTGTTCCTTCTTTTTCAATTGTTACTACTTCTATTTCTTCTTTTATTGTAGTATAAAGTAAAAAATACTTTTCATCTTTTTGTTCAATTAGTCGAAAAGATTTCTCTGGATTAATCGCAACATCTCCAATTAATTCCCATTCTTCCTCTAAATTATCATTATATTTTATGATAATATAACTTTCTTTTCCTTTTTTCAATTTTACTTGTTCAGTAGTTCCATATAAAAGGTATCCATTAGTAGAAGACAGTAATTTCAAATTATGATAATCTTTACTATTCTCTAAAACAATCTTTTCAATATTTCCCTCTAAATTTAAGAAATAGATATTAGAAATTTCTTCATTCTCCTCTATTATTGTTTGTAAAAATAAGGATCCAGCAATCATTCCTTCTTTGAAATAAGGAATGATATCACCATTAACATATTCTTTTTCATTTGGAAAATCCCTAGTCCATTCTACTGATAAATCTAAATGATATTTTGTTACTTGCTGTAAGTTTGTACCTACTGAAGATAAAACCAAGTAACCATCAATTGTTTTTTCATGATAAGAAGGAATTACTTTTTTTACTACAGAATCATTTGTTAAAGACATAGACTGTTCTTTGACAAGATTTCCTTCTAAATCAATTTTTAGAAAAATAGGAGATTTTTCTTCTACTTCCTCTTTTTCGACATCTTTTACAGTTACTACATGATATGATTTTGGTATCGATAATAAATATCCATCTATCTTTCCTTCTTCATCATAACTATAAGTAAAATCATAGATAGAATCTTCCTTGTTTTTACCATAAGTAAAATTCCATTTTAATTTTCCATTTTTACTATATTTTAATACCATTATTTGATAATCTTGGTAATCATTATTTTCTTCTTTTATCGTTTCTTTTAAAAAAGTACCTGCTACTACATTACCATCTTTTTCTAAATCTATATTATAACTATCCATAATAAAAGATAATTCTTCTTCTTGATATTTATTTAAGGAATATGCAGTATCTTTAGCATAAACATTTACGTTTCCCAACAAGATAAACATGAAACAAATGAATAATAAACTCTTTTTCATATTACACCTCTACCATCATTATAAAATAATCCAAGACTAATTACTAGTCTTGAATCTCATTTTTTATCATTTCTATTTCTTTTTTGGTCTTATATTTCTTATATCGATAATTTTTAGGTAATAATGTTATTAATATTTCTCTTGATTTTAATTCTCTTAAGTAATATTCTCGAAATAAGGGTCCTTTTTTGATAAGAAATACAGGCCCAAAGAAATATTCTTTTTTTGTATATTTCCTTTTTCCTTTCTTAAAGATAATAATTTGATAAATAAAATTATTATCTTTTACAAATTCTTCATTTTCTATGTAATAACCATTTTTACATAAGAATCTTTTTACATCTTCTTGATAATTATTAGGACTGATTAGTAAAGTATCTATTTTTTTCAGTATTTTTAAATTACTTTTACAAATACCAATAATGTTTCTTCCACCCATACCAGATATAATAACAGTATCGACACCATCTTGATAGGTTGATAGTCCATCTCCTTGAGATAAGATGATTTCCTTCTCTAATTTTTCTCTTTTTATATTTTGTTTAGCTTGTTCTAATGGTCCTTGTTTTATGTCACTAGCAATCACTCTGATATCTTTTTTCAAACTGACTAAATAAATATCTAATAAAGCATGATCACAACCAACATCTAAACAAAAGGAATTAGCATTTACTAAATCCCCTATTTTTTTAAGTCTAGCATTTATTTTCATTAGTCTGTTAGGAAATCCTTTAATTTACGAGAACGAGAAGGATGTCTAAGTTTTCTTAATGCTTTTGCTTCAATTTGACGAATTCTTTCACGAGTTACTCCAAATATTTGTCCTACTTCTTCTAATGTTCGACATTGTCCATCATCAAGACCAAAACGTAGTCTCAAAACTTTTTCTTCTCTTTCTGTCAAAGTAGCAAGCACTCCACTTAATTCTTCTTTTAACATTTCTACAGTTGCATATTCTTCTGGACCCATGGTTCTTTCATCTTTAATGAAATCTCCTAAATGGGAATCATCTTCTTCTCCAATAGGAGTTTCTAATGATACTGGGTCTTGTGATATTTTATATACTTCTCTAACTTTCTCTACTGATATTCCTAATTTCTTAGCAATTTCTTCATCTGTTGGTTCTCTATTTAATTCTTGTGTTAATTGTCTTTGAATTCTAGCTAGTTTATTAATTGTTTCTACCATGTGAACAGGTACACGAATCGTTCTTGCTTGATCAGCAATTGCTCTTGTGATAGCTTGACGTATCCACCAAGTAGCATAAGTTGAAAACTTATATCCTTTTGTTGGATCAAATTTATCAACAGCTTTCATTAAACCTATATTACCTTCTTGAATTAAATCAAGAAATAACATTCCACGTCCTACATATCTTTTCGCAATACTTACAACCAAACGCAAGTTAGATTCAGCAAGGATTTTTTTAGCTTCTTCATCCCCTTGCTCTGCTCTTTTTGCATATTCAAATTCTTCATCAGAAGTTAACAAATTGATACGTCCAATTTCTTTTAAATACATTCTAACAGGATCATTAATCTTTACATCTTTTGATAAGGTTAAATTCTCAACAGACATATCTGCTGTAATTTCACCTCCATTAGCATCATCTGATCCATCTTCTGATACAATTTCTATGTTGTTTTCGATTAAGAAATTATATAATTCATCTAAGGTATCACTATCTACATCTAATCCTTTTAATTGTTCTGCTAATTGTTCATAAGTGATAAAGCCTTGTTGTTTTCCCATTGACAATAATTTGTCTTTTCTTTCTTCAAGAGTTTTAATTTCTTCTAACATATTAAATATCTCCTAACCTAAGCTTTCTAATCTTTTCTGCTATTTTGGCTTGTTCTAATGGATCCATTTCTTTTTTCATTATATTTGTTAGTCTCTTTATTTCTTGATTCTTTGTGTACTCTTTCACACAATTAAAGTATTCCCCTAACTCTTCTTTATTGGTTGTCTCATTATAATTACAAGTTAAAATAGTATTAATTAATTCTTTTATCTTTTCTTTATCTTCTATATACGTATAAAAATCTGCTAAATGTATTTCTCCATATGTTTTATAATAATAAATAATCTCATTACAAGTAGACCTCATTACTTCATTAGGAAACATAACTCTTTCTTTCTCTACTTGTGTAATTACCCAATCATTATTTAACATGAAGAATAATATTTGTTCAAATGCTTTTGTATATTTATTCTTTTTTTCTTGATTCTGGAAAGGAATCTTCACTTCTTCTTTTGATTGATTTTCTTTTAGAAAGCTATTAATTCGCATTTCCAGTGTATTATACCCTATATCGAATTCTTTTGCAAGTCTTTTTAGGATAACTTCACGTCTAATGACATCATCTATTTTAGCTGTTTCTTCAATTACTTGATTGATATAATTTGCAGTTTCTTCATCACTTCGAAAATCAACTTTATCTTTTAATGTTTGAATTTTAAAATCTCTATAATTAATTGCTGAACTTAATAAATTTTCAAATCGTTCTTTTCCATGTTTTAATATAAAACTATCAGGATCATCATCATCAGGAATCATTACAATTTTTACTTCTAATCCTACTTGTAGTAAATTTTCACCAATACTTAACATTGCATGTTGCCCAGCTTCATCTCCATCTAAACAAAGAATCATATGATTGGAAAGTCTTTTAATTAAATTTAACTGTTCCTTGGTCATAGCCGTTCCCATCAAAGCAATTGTATTTTTAATTCCTATAGAAGAAGCTCTTATAACATCCATAAAGCCTTCCATAATAATAATACTCTTTTTAATTCTAGCTTCTTCTTTTGCAATATGATAATGATATAGTAATTCTCCTTTTTTAAAAATAGGTGTTTCTTTGGTATTTAGATATTTATTCTGATTATTATCTTTATAAATTCTACCACTAAATCCTACTACTTTTCCAGAAACATCATAAAGAGGAAACATAATTCTATCATGATAAATATCATGATTATCAGAAGATAATCCTATTTGATTTAGTGTTACTAAGTCATAAGATTTACTACTTAATAATTTTGTTAAATCATCTTTTTTATCAAGAGAAAGACCTATTTCAAATTCTTTGATTAAATCATCTGTAATTTTACGATTAGCAAGATAATCTCTAGCAATTTTTCCTTCTTTACTACTAAGATTATTTTGATAATATTTAAGACTTAACTGATATGCTTCATATAGTTTATCATATTTGGAACTTGTTTTCTTTATCTGAATATTCTTGGTATCAATTCCTACTCTATCCCCTAAGTATTTTAAAGCTTCTTTGAAATCAATATGTTCATAATCCATTAAAAACTGAAAAACATTTCCTGTTGCATGGCAAGAAAAGCAAGTATAGATTTGTTTCTCACGAGATACTGACATAGAAGGATTGGTATCATCATGAAAAGGACATACACAAAAAAAATTCTTGCCTCGTGCTGTAAGAGGAATTCTTTCACCAATGATATCAACAATATCTACTTTGCTTCTGATCATGTTAATATATTCATTATTCATAAGAATTCACCTCCTACTATTTATGTCATAATTACTTTTTCACTTTAGCAAGATTTTTTTCTTTATTATATTTTTGTAATTCTTCTTTTAAAAATAGAAATAATTCTTCTTGAGTATCTTTTTGATTACTATAAAAATAGATTCCTTGATAACTTAATTCTAATTGACGTGCTTCATCATTTAAATAATCTACATTTCTATTATAATAGTATGTTGAGAATTCAACTAATTTATATAGTTCTTGAAAATTATCATCTGTTACAATAGGAACAATCTCTTGATATACTTTTAAGTATTTTTTACTAAAATTGATCGATTTTTGTAACAATTCATTATCTTCATCATAATACTCAATTTCTTCTTGTTCAAAGAGAAAGAAGAAAAAGTTTCTAATTTTTGCATGTAATTGTTCCTTTTTATTTAGTCTTTGTTCTTCCTTGCATCCTAAAATACTTTCTTCAATATCATCAATTCCTATTTGTAAATAAGTCAATAATTCTTCTTTTGATGTAATATTCTTATTTTGAGGAATAAATCTTCTATATTCTTCTTTTATGATTTCTATTTGAGATTCTTGTTTCTTTTCCATGATATCCATTCCTTTTTTATTTCTTAAGAACATATCATACAAAAGGATACTTTTCCTGTCAAGAAAGAAATCATTATTTTGTTATATTGAAAGGAAATAGATAGTTAATTATAACTATCTATTTTACTGATTCTAAAAAGTATTAACATTCATACTGAGCCCATAATACAATTTCAATATCATTATGTTTCAAAGTTTCATAGTAATTTGTCTGTCCACCAGAATCGATTGTTGCGGCAATATCTCTAATCGGATTCCAAGCAGTATTTTCATTGATTTCTACGCCACCTGATTTATATATTTGTGTTCCTTTACAATTTCCTCTTTTCATTGGTAAAGTTGCTGCTGGATCATCTGGGTCATGGTCTTTTGGTCCTTCAACGTTATTGAAATCATTATCAACCCAGTTTCCTACATTACATGGATTTCCAGATGCACCACTCCAAGTTCCTCGAATAACAGAACCATTATTACAATAATATAGATAACGTAGTTGTGTTTTTCTCCATGTACCGGTTGCTCCAACAGTACAATCTCCGGCACCTAAATCACAGCTACCATAGCTTGCTAAAGTTTGACAGTTTCCACCTGCTCCAGCACCATAAGAACCTGTAGCCATTGACCAAGATGTTTGCAACCACCATTCTACTGAACCATATCCCCATAAAGTCTTACCATCATCATAGCTACATTGATCACTACCAGTCCCTGTTCCATTTACACCAGAATAATTAATTGTCAACTGATTTTTTCTCCAATTTGCTTTATAAGCCCTAGTTCCATATGATTGAGCCGGAACTGTTACACTCGTGCTTAACCCAGAAATATCTGTTCCTGACCAACCAGTAAATGTCCATCCTGTTCTTACAGGATTTTTCAATGTAAATGCAGCTGATTCAATTGTATACTCAGTTGGATTACCAGTAACACTACCTCCATCCAAATCATAAGATATTGAATATATTTTTGCAGTCCATTTTGCATAAACATTCAAATTTGGCAATTCGGAATTGGATACTCTTGTTGAGGATGTTACTTGTCCTCCACCACCATTGGATTGTCTAAACCAACCATTAAAATCATAAAAGTTAGCAGATGGAGTACATAAATCTCTCCACGTTGTTTTACCAGCATAAGCACCATTATCTGTTTCTTCGTAATTATATATTACATCTTTAGTAGAACAAGTAACTGTATAGTTACTATTTTCTGATGGATGATGCCTATTTGATGCAGTATAAACACCAGGGTTCATATTATAAATTAAGTGATATCTTTGAGCTAATCGATATTGTCCATTTACTTTCGTATAATTTCCTGCTCTATCTGTTACGGTT
>CADBSF010000099.1 GCA_902797265.1 uncultured Erysipelotrichaceae bacterium | reverse complement strand
TAGATTTATGTCTGGAGGTGGAATAATGAAAAGAACATATCAACCAAATAATCGTAAAAAATCAAAGAAATTAGGATTTTTTGCACGCAAAAAAACAAATATTTTAAATCGTCGTCGTCGCAAAGGACGTAAAAGTCTTTGCCAATAATTACCGCTGCATCTACAGTGGTTTTTTACTAAAAAGGAATGATTATGAGAAAATTATATGTTGTAAAAACTACTAGAGAATTTAACGATATAATTAAAAATGGCGTGTGTAAAAAAAATCAATATTTTGTAATACATTATAAATCTAATGATTTAAAATATGATCGATTTGGAATATCAGTAAGCAAAAAGTTGGGAAATGCTGTTTTTCGTAATAAATATAAGAGAAAATTGCGTTCTATAATAGATAATTACAAAAAAAACTATAATAATCAGAAAGATTATATTATAATAATAAGGAAAGAAGCAATTGAAAAATCACATGAATTACTAGAAAAAGAATTTTTTGCTTTAATGAACAAATAAAAGGAAAGGAGTTGATAATAAGAATGAAGAAAAACAAAATTAAAATTCTAATAATCCTCTTCTTATTATTTTTGGTAACAGGATGTACTCAAACTTTAACAGATAAAAATAAAAAAGCAGTAAAAAATGAAGTTACTGGACAAACGTTAACAAAAAATATTATCTGTAAGCCTACTAACAAGAAAACAATTGAAATATATGAGGATAATGGTGTAAATTTATCAAAGTTACCAGAATGTAGCAAATTTAAAATCACCTCAGGAAAATATGAAGGATTGTGGACGACTGTATTCGTAAAACCATTAGCATTTGCTCTATTAAAAGTAGGAGAATTTGTTAAAAATTATGGTGTATCCGTAATATTAATAAGTTTATTTATTAGATTACTAACCTTCCCTATTACCAAAAAAACAGCAATGCAATCAGAATTAATGAAAAAAGCACAACCAGAATTAAACAGAATTCAAAAGAAATATGCAGATAAAAAAGATCAAGACTCAATGATAAAGCAAAACCAAGAAATGATGGCAGTATATAAAAAGTATAATGTTAATCCTATGACAGGTTGCTTATTTGCCCTATTACAATTACCTATTTTTATAGCATTTTTTGAAGCTGTACAAAGAACACCAGTAATCTTTGAAGATAAATTTTTAGGATTACAACTAGGAACAACTCCATCAGTTGGAATTACCTCTTCCCTATTCTACGCATACATAATATTAATGGTTCTAATTGCTGGAACAACTTATTACTCATTTAAAATGAATGCAACAGGTAATATGGAAGATTCAACTATGAAAATGATGCCATTAATGACATCAGGAATGATTGTCATAACAGCAATGTTTATGCCAACAGGATTAGGAATCTACTGGATTACATCAAATGTATTCACAATTGTACAAAACATTTTAGTGAAAAGGAGTAAAGAAGTACATGGAAAAGCATAAGTATATTGGAAAAACAAAAGAAGAAGCCATTCAATTAGCTAAAGAAGAATTACAAGAGGTTGAAGAAAATTTATTTATAAAAGAATTAGAATCAACAAAAGGTGGTTTATTTAAAAGTGCCAAAGTAGAAATAGAAGTAATTGAAAGAAGAGAAGTTATAAAAGGAATCAAAGATTACTTAATTAAAATATTAAAAGCAATGGGATATAATGTAAATATTGAAATTAAAAATAAAGAAGAAGTTCCTAAATACATTATCTTTTCTGACAATGATGCTCTATTAATTGGAAAAAATGGTAAGAATTTAAAAGCTTTATCTGTAGTAGTAGCTCAATATATCAGTAATGAACTAGGAAAAAACTTTAAATTTGTAATTGATGTAAATGAATATAAAGAAAAAAGAGAACAATCTCTTGAAAGATTAGCAAAAAGAATTGCTAGAGAAGTAAGAGCAACAAAAGTAGAAGCTAAATTAGATCCAATGAATTCTTATGAAAGAAGAATTATTCATAATATCTTAACAAATTTCAAAGGTGTTTATACAGAAAGCGAAGGCGAAGAACCAAATCGTTATGTTGTAATTAAACCAAAAGAAGAAACTAAAGAAGATTAAAGAAGGCTCCCAAGCCTTTTTTTATTTATAATGAAAGTGTGTTTAAAATGGGTACGGTGCGACCATCGAAATTGAAGCCTGTAGAGATAGATGGTTACCTTTACTTAGAATCAGGAATTTTGGGAGGCAACAACCAAAGGAATATAAGTTTACATTTTTTACATCGCTACCCTATTCTTTTTCTTATCCATTAATCAGAATAAGATATAATAAAGATACGATGGAAAATATACAAAAAAAAGAAATTATGTTATAATAGGAAAATCAAAAAAGGAGGAATCTTCATGAATGATACAATCTGTGCAATCGCAACCTCTCAAGGTGTAGGAGCAATATCAATTATTCGAATTAGTGGAGATAATTCAATACCAATAGTAAATCAAATATTTAAAGGAAAAGATTTAAATAAAGTAGAAACTCATACCATTCAATATGGTCATATTTGTAATGATGAGATATTAATTGATGAAGTACTAGTATCAGTCATGAAAGCTCCAAAAACCTTTACTAAAGAAGATGTAGTAGAAATCAATACTCATGGAGGAATAGCCGCAACAAATAAGGTATTAGAAGTATTATTAGAAAATGGTTGTAGATTAGCAGAACCAGGAGAATTCACCAAAAGAGCCTTCTTAAATGGAAGAATTGATTTATTAGAAGCAGAAGCAGTAATGGATATGATTGATGCCAAAACAGAAGTTCAACGAAAAATGGCCTTAAATCAAATAGATGGGAAAACATCCAATTTAATTAATGATTTAAGAAATGATATGGTACAAATTATATCAAATATCAATGTTAATATCGATTATCCAGAATATGATGATGTGGAAATGATAACGAATGAAATATTAATGCCAAAAATAACAAAATTAAGAGAAAAAATTAGTATGATACTAAAAGAATCTTCTAATGGAAAAATCATAAAAGAAGGAATTAAAACATCCATTATTGGTAGACCTAATGTAGGAAAAAGTTCTTTATTAAACGCTTTATTACAAGAAGATAAAGCAATTGTTACGAATATTGCAGGAACAACTCGTGATATTGTAGAAGGTGTTATATCAATTAACGGAGTACTATTAAACATCATAGATACAGCAGGAATTAGAGAAACAGAAGATATCATAGAATCAATCGGAGTAGAAAAAAGTTTAAAAATGATGGAAGAATCTGATTTAATTCTATTTATGTTAAATAATAATGAAGAATTAACAGATGATTTAATAAAATTATTAGATCAAATTAAAAATAAAAAATATCTATTACTAATTAATAAAATTGATCTTTCAAATAAATTAGATAGAAATAGTTTAGATATTGATTCTAATAAAATAATTGAATTAAGTATAACTAATAATAAAGGAATAGAAGAATTAAAAGAAAAAATAATAGAAATGTTTAATTTAAATGAACTAGAAACAAAAGATCCAACTTACTTAAATAATTCTAGAAGTATTAGTATATTAAAAAAATGTGCAAAAAGAATTGAAGATATTGAAGAATCTTTATCGAATAATATGCCAATAGATATGATTGAATTAGATATAAAAACAATCTGGGAAGAATTAGGAAAAATTAATGGTTCAACATATGAAGAAGAACTATTAGATGAAATGTTTAAAAGATTCTGTCTTGGTAAATAAAAGAAGGTGAAAACATGTATGAAATAATTGTCGTTGGAGGAGGGCATGCTGGTTGTGAAGCAGCTTATGCATCAGCTAAAAAAGGGCATAAAACACTATTAATTACCAGTAATATAAAAAATATTGCGGATATGCCATGTAATCCACATATTGGAGGAAGTGCCAAAGGGATTGTAGTAAGAGAAATTGATGCTTTGGGTGGAATCATGGGAAAAATTGCTGATAAAACTCATCTTCAAATAAAACTATTAAATAGTGCCAAAGGACCAGCTGTACAATCTTTAAGAGCTCAAGGAGATAAAATAGCTTATCCAAAAGAAATGCTGAAAACATTAAAATCACTAAAAAATCTAGATATCAAAGAAGGAATGGTTGAAGATTTAATCATAGAAGATAATAAAGTAAAAGGAATTATCTTAGAAAACAAAGAGAAAATTCAATCAAATGCCGTTATCTTAACAACAGGAACTTATCTAAAAGCCGATATTTTAGTAGGTTCAACCCGTACTAGACAAGGTCCTCACGGAGAAAGACCATCTCTTCATTTAAGTGATAAATTAAAAAAATATGGATTTGAAATCAAAAGATTAAAAACAGGAACTCCACAAAGAATTGATAAGAAGACGATTGATTTTTCAAAAACAAAGATAGAACCAGGAGATAATAAATATCTTACGTTTAGTTTTGATTTAGAACCACTTTATAAAATAGAAGATCAAATTCCTTGTCATTTAACTTATACAACAGAAGAAACTCATAGAATTATAAGAGAAAACTTAAATAAATCATCCATGTATGGAGCATTAGATGATATTGAAGGAATTGGACCAAGATATTGTCCTTCTATAGAAGATAAAGTAGTAAGATTTTCTAACAAAGAAAGACATCAATTATTTATTGAACCAGAAAGTAAATATTATGATGATATGTATTTACAAGGGTTTTCAACATCCATGCCAAAAGAAATACAAGAATTGATGGTACATAGCTTACCTGGTTTTGAGCATGCCAAAATTCTTAAATATGGATATGCAATTGAATATGATGCAATTTATCCAACCATATTAAAAGCCTCATTAGAAACAAAAATTATAGAAAATCTTTATACTGCAGGACAAATAAATGGAACAAGTGGTTATGAAGAAGCAGCTTGTCAAGGATTAATGGCAGGAATAAATGCCAGTTTAAAATTAGAAGGAAGAGAACCATTAATCTTAAAAAGAAATGAAGCTTATATTGGTGTATTAATCGATGATTTAATTACCAAAGGAATAAGAGATCCTTATCGATTATTAACATCTCGTGCTGAATTTAGACTATTATTAAGAAGTGATAATGCCGATTTAAGACTAAGAAGATTTGGATATGAAGTAGGATTAATCGACGAAGAGCAAATGAAACGATTAAATCAAAAAGAAAAATCAATCGAAGAATGTTTAAATTGGTGTAGAGAACAAAAATTAAAAGTAACAAAAGAAGTAAAAGAAATCTTCAAAGAAAAGAATTTCACAGTACCAACTGCAACTTTATCTTTTGAACAATTACTAGGAAGACCAGAAATAACAATCGAATTTTTAGAACAATTTCAAGAATTTCCATATAATACAGAAGTAAAAGAACAAGTAGAAATATATTTAAAATATAAAGGATATATTGAAAAATCTTATAAAGAAGCAGAAAAAATGTTAAAGTTAGAAAAAAAACAGATACCTGAAAACATCGATTACGATAAAGTAAAAAACATTGCCAGTGAAGCAAGACAAAAACTAAAAGAAGTAAGACCAACAACAATTGCTCAAGCAATTAGAATCAGTGGAGTAAACCCATCTGATATATCTATTCTTTCTGTTTATTTAAAAAAGGAGTATGGAAAGAATGACTAAAGAAGAATTGATAGAAGAATTAAGTAAAATGAATCTAATTCTTTCTGAAGAACAATTAGAGAAACTAGATAAGTTTTATGAATTATTAATAGAATGGAATAATAAAATCAATTTAACAAGAATAACAGAAAAAGAAGAAGTATATTTAAAACATTTTTATGATAGTTTAACAATAGTAAAAGCAATAGACTTAAATAAAGTAAATACATTATGTGATGTAGGAAGTGGGGCAGGTTTCCCAGGAATTGTATTAAAAATAGCTTTTCCTCATTTAAAAATAACATTGATTGACTCTCTTCTAAAAAGAGTAAATTACTTAAATACCATAATAAAAGAACTAGAATTAGAAGATATAGAAGCAATTCATATAAGAGGAGAAGAACATCAAGAAAAGTATGATGTTGTAACTTCAAGAGCTGTTGCGAATATTGAAAAATTAGTAAATTATACCATGCATCTAGTAGACAAAAATGGATTATTTATCGCAATGAAAGGGAATATCGAAGAAGAATTAAATAAAGAAGTAAGAAAAAAATTAGAAAGAAAATATAAAATAGTAGATATAATTACTTTTCAATTACCAAAAGAAGCAAGTAAAAGAAGTCTTGTCTTGATGAAAAATATGTAAATAGAAAAGAATACCTATTTTTTCATGAAAAAAAGTTGAAAGAAAGACAAAAATACTATATAATAATAAACATAAGAATATGGAAAGAGGGGAATGCTATGTATCCTGATTCAAGAGACGAAGTTGTTCAACTATATTTAGATGATATTATTCCGAATAGGTTTCAACCAAGAGAAGTATTTGATGAAAGAGCTTTAAAGGAATTAGCAGTATCAATCAAAGAACATGGTGTGATTCAACCAATTATAGTAAGAAATGTTAATGGAAAATATGAAATTATAGCAGGAGAAAGAAGATACAAAGCGTCTGCTCTAGCAGGTCTTACAAAAATACCAGCCATCATAAGAGATTTAGATGACAAAGAAAGTTCAAAAGTTGCTCTATTAGAAAATCTTCAAAGAAAGAATTTAAATCCAATTGAAGAAGCAAGAACCTATCAGAAAATATTAGAAATTGACCAAATGACACAAGAAGAATTAGCAAAAACAATGGGAAAAAGTCAATCAGCAGTTGCTAACAAAATAAGACTTTTATCTCTTACTGATGAAGTTCAAGAGGCATTATTAAAAGAGCAAATTTCAGAAAGACACGCTAGAACATTATTAAATATATCAGATGCTAACCAACAAAAAGAAATGCTAAAAAAGGTTATAGAGACAAAAATGACAGTAAGAGCGCTAGAAGAAGAAATAAAAAATCATTATCCAAAAGCTTCTTCAGAACCAGTATCTATAATTCCTGAACCAATTTCTCAAAAAGACAAAGTAGCATCAGCAAGTGCCTTTGTAAATGATAATCCATTAATGCCTACTGCAGAATTACCTAAAGATGAATCAAATTACGGAAAAGTAACCATAGCACCTCCAGATGGAGAAAATATGAATGAATCAAAATATATAAATTTTAATAATACAGAAGATTTTGATGATGGGAATAGTTCAATTTTAAATTTATCACCAATCATTAGTACAACAACAGAACAACCAGTATCAAGAATACCGAGTATTGTAGAAAATAGAGAACCACAAGCAAAAGAAGCAGAATTAGATAACTTACTAACAATGGGAAATCCAACCTCATCAATTCCTTCAACAAACTATATAACACCTGCTGAAAAAATAGTAAAACAAGATCCACAAGATGATTTTACAAGAGATACCTCATCAGATTACTTTAAAGCATCAGATATTTCTTCGATTCATATACCAGCAGCAGATATGATAGAAGAAGAAAAAGAAGAAGAGAAAGAAGAAGAAATCCTAGATGTTAATACGATTCCTAGTGCTGTCACTGCGCCAGCAACAATAAGTTCTGAACCACAAGAAACACTAGAAGAAGAAAAAATGAGTGTCGAAGAAGCAACGAACAATATTAGAAAT
>CADBSF010000098.1 GCA_902797265.1 uncultured Erysipelotrichaceae bacterium | reverse complement strand
TTTACCGTTTTCTTATTTAAGAGAATCTATTCATGGATATGTTATTGTTACTTTCTTGGGAGATGGAAATATTCAATATGAAGTTGCAGTAGCTGATGGAGCAAAAAGAATTGATTTAGTAGATTCTACCTATTTAGCAGATGAGTTAGTTGTTGATAATGTTGATAATCCTCCTGTTGTTGATACGACTAATGTTTGTCGTATTGTAAAATAATGTAGAAAAAATAATAATTAGGAATTCTTGATATTTAATTAAAAAATGTTTTAGAGGAATTTGATTTTTTCAAATTCTTTTTTGTTTGAATTTACTAAAACTATGATTTTATAACTATTTATCTTTGTGCTAGACTTCTTTCAATTTTGTATTAGAGAGGGAGATTTTTGATGTATACAAAATTTTATATTTACAGATATGAAGTAGCTTTTAAAGGAATATTTATGAAGGAGAAGAATAAGGATATCTTAATTCCATTATTAGAGAAGTGCCTGTAAAAATTATAGGAATAGAAGAAAAGTCAAAAGAGATTACTAAAAAATTACTAAAAGAAAATATGACTCTTGAAGAAATAAGTGGTATTACAAAGTTATCTTTCGAGAAAATTAAAGAGATGCTAGAAAAATAAGGATAGATATTATTTGTACAGACTACTCTTTCAGTTTCGGTTGTGAGGCTGTTATCTTTAACTTGCACACGGTTTTGGCATTTACAATAGTTTGTTTGAAAAAAAGGAAAGCATTCTAATTTAGATAATTTGAATAAAGATATTGTCAAATTATTAAATATTTATTATAATAAATGTGAATCGATGATTAGAACTAATAATAAGATGATTTATGAGAGAGAATTCGTGGTTGGTGGAAACGATATAATAGTCTTATTTATCTACTCTATAGATGGATTATTCCCGGGTAATACCGTTATTTAATTAAGTAAATATAAGGATGGTACCGTGCTTAATGCACTCCTTTGGTATCATTCTTTTTATTTTTAGGAGGATTTATGAGAAAAATTAAAGAAAATACTATTTATAAGCATTTTAAAGGAGATTATTATCTTGTTTTATGTAAGGCAGAACATACAGAAACAGGAGAAGATATGATTATATATCGTGCATTATATGGAGATTATAAAGTATATGCAAGACCATATGATATGTTTGCCTCGGAAGTAGATCATGAAAAGTATCCAAAAGTAAAACAAAAATATCGTTTTCAAGAAGCTAAAATTAAATCAAAGAAATAGAAGGAGATTATATTATGATAGATATTAAATTAATAAGAGAAAATAGAGATCTTGTAAAAGAAAATATTAAGAAAAAATTCCAAGATGAGAAACTTGGTATTGTAGATGAAGTTTATGAACTAGATAAAAAAGTACGTGAAGTACAAGTTAAAAGAGATAATTTAAAAGCTGATAAGAATAAATTAAGTGGTGAAATTGGAAAATTAATGAAAGATGGCAAGAAGGAAGAGGCAGAAGAAATTAAGAAAAAAATTGCTTTAACTAGTGATGAGATTACAGAATTAGAAAATGAACAGGAAAATTTGTCTCGTGAAATTAAAGATAAAATGATGGTAATTCCTCAAATTATTGATGAAAGTGTTCCTATTGGAAAGGATGATTCAGAAAATGTTGAGGTAGAAAGATTTGGAGAACCTGTTGTACCTGATTATGAGATTCCTTATCATGCTGATATTATTGAAAGAGTATGTGGAATGGATAAAGATGCTGCTGGTAGAACAAGTGGACAAGGTTTTTATTACTTAATTGGAGATATTGCTAGACTTCATGAGGCAATGATTGCTTATGGAAGAGATTATATGATAGATAAGGGTTTTACTTATGCAATTCCTCCATTTATGATTCATTCTGATGTTGTTACAGGAGTTATGTCTTTTCCTGAAATGGAAGCTATGATGTATAAAATAGAAGGAGAAGATTTATATTTAATTGGTACTAGTGAACATAGTATGATTGGTAGATTTAAAGATCAAATCTTAAAACATGATGAATTACCAGTACATATGACAAGCTATTCTCCTTGTTTTAGAAAAGAAGGAGGTTCTCATGGATTAGAAGAAAGAGGATTATATCGTGTTCATCAATTCGAAAAACAAGAAATGATTGTTATTT
>CADBSF010000097.1 GCA_902797265.1 uncultured Erysipelotrichaceae bacterium | reverse complement strand
TATAAATGATAATGGAAGAAAATTACTCAGATACTGCTAAGCACGTATAAGACCTGTTGTGTAGGCGACACGTAGACTACAAATGCCTCTTAAAGTCCCATAAATAAAGGGAAGCTAATTTAGTAAGAGATAAAACAGTTTTTTGGAAAGTCCGTATTCACGGGCTTTTTTTGATGCCTAAATATATAAAATATGCGGTTTTTTAAAGCCATAGGCTATATGAATTTCACATCATAAATAAAGGACGAAAATTTAGTTGGAAATAAAAATTTCAATGCCTCAATAGAAAAATAATTAAATAAATCCATTTATTCTAATTGTGATATAATGATATTGAAAATGACAAATATTTTTGATATAGAATAGAAATTGAAAGAAGGATAAAATTATGAAATTTATTGTCCTACTGAGAGGAATTAATATTAGTGAAAAAAAGCAAGCATTTTCATCAAGGATAATATAACAATTAGAACAAAAAACACAATTAAAAAATTATTAGAATTAAGTAATCAATAACATAGGAGGATTTAGAAATGAATGAATATATTAACTTAAATTTAGATAATATTGAAGAAGAACATATTTGTTGTGCCATAGGAGATCCAAAACATCAAGAAGGAGTAGATAAGAAAAAAGAATGGATAAAATCAAAACTAAAAGATGGACACGTATTTAGAAAATTGAATGCTAGAGGAAAAATATTTATTGAATATGAACCAATTGAAACAGCTTGGGTTCCTATTAGTGGAAAGAATTATGAATACATTTATTGTTTATGGGTTGCAGGTAGTTTTAAAGGAAAAGGAATTGGAAAAGAATTATTAGAATATGCCATCAAAGATGCAAAAGAAAAGAAAATGAGTGGTATTTGTACCTTAGTATCCCAAAAGAAAAAACCTTTTCTTGGAGAGAAAAAGTTCTTTGAACATTATGGTTTTAAAGTAGTAGATACGATTCAAGATTATGAATTAATGGCATTACCATTTGATTCATCTGAAACACCTAAATTTAATGATAATGCAAGACAAATGAAAATAGATAGCCAAGATTTTACAATTTATTATACAAATGAATGTCCTTATGTAGAATATGAAGTAAAAGAATTATCTGACTATGCAAAAGAAAAAAATATCAAATTAAATTTTGTAAAAATAGATTCCTTAGAAAAAGCAAAAAATGCTCCTTGTATTATGAATAATTGGGCAAATTTTTATCATGGAGATTTTATTTCTAATACAATATTAAATGCTAATGCTTTTGAAAAATTAATAAAATAATTAACCTAATAATAATTCTAGTAACATCATAAAAGAAAAACCAAGTAAAAGTAAAATAGTCATGAATCGTTTATTAGGATTACCTTGACTTTCAGGAACTAATTCTTTTACAACTACAAATATCATGGCACTTGCAGTAAAAGACATAATAAAAGGTAGTAGTACTTGTACTTTTAATACCAATAATGCTCCAATAACAGCTGCGATAGGTTCTACAATTCCACTAAGGGCTCCAAATAGAAAAGCATGAAAGCAAGATAGTCCATCACGTCTGATAGGAAGACTAATGGCACTTCCTTCTGGAAAGTTTTGAATAGCGATTCCGATAGTCAAAGTAATAGCGGATATAATACTAGCTGAGGAAACACCAAAAGGGATAGCGCCAAAGGCAACACCAACAACTAAACCTTCTGGAATATTATGAAGAGTAATAGAAAAAAATAACATAAGAGAGCGTTTCAAAGAAGAAATGCTTTTTTTATTATTTTTAGAATAATAATCAAGAAAGATATCACTAAAAAAAAGAAAAAGAGCACCGGAAAAGAATCCAACTAGAATAACAAACCAGGTTACAAAATGTAATTGATTCGATATCTCAATAGCGGGATTTAATAACGAAAAATGACTAGCAGCAAGCATAATACCAGCAGATAAAGCAAGCATACCATCCATCATATTCTTATGAGAAGAACGAAAAAAGAAGACAATTCCACTACCTAAAACAGTAAATAAGAAAGTAAACATACCAGCTAAAAGAGCTTGTGCACAAGAATTAAGAGAAGAAAAATAAGCAAACATCGAATATCACCACTATAAAATATGCAAGTGTAAAAAAATAGTGTAATAAAAATTATTTTATATTCTAAAAGATATTGTAAAAAACTACCAAAAACGATATAATAAAATATATAATCGTATGATACGGGGTGGAGCTAGTGATTGTAAGATTAATCAAAAAGAAAAAAATTTTTAATTTTTCTTTGCCTACCAAAATAGCCGGTAATTATTGGATTACAGATAATGACTATTTAGGAAATACTAGAAACCTAATTAACGTAGAAGAATATAAAGGTAAATGGAAAATTAAAAGTGACTTCGAAACGAAAATTATGTCTGGAGAAAAAGAAATTGAATCTGCTATACTACAGGATTATAGTCTTTTCTTTTTGAAGATTAATACCGATAATGAATATGTTATTCTTTACTGTTCTCCATCTGTAGATGAAAAAGTAATACGACTTAAAGTAAGAGAAAATCAAGAAATTTTAATTGGTACAGAAAATCGCTCTCAAATATTTTATAACTATCCATTAGTATCAAGACAACAAGCACGACTAATCTATAGTGATGGTGCTTGGGTGGTTCAAGATTTAAACAGTAAATATGGAACTTATGTTAATAATATGGCAATTACTACCAAGAAATTGGAATATGGTGATTTAATTTTTATCATGGGTCTAAAAATAATCGTAATGAGAGAATGTATTATTTTAAATGATATTGATACCTACTTAAAAATTGATAGTGGATTCTTTGAAATAGTAAATCCAGTTGTACAAGAACAAACAGAATTTGATAATCCAGATGAAGAAACAGTTGAATTTTATAAAGAAGATGACTATTTTTATAGAGCACCTAGATTTAAAACAGGAATTGAAGAAGCAAATATTACAATCGATTCTCCTCCAGGAAAAGAAGAGGAAGATAAGACTCCTCTAATTTATACTGTAGGACCAATGCTTACTATGGCAATGATGTCTATGATGACAGGAGTAACAGCTCTTCAAGGAGTAGTAAATGGTACAACTGACATAGGGGCAGCTTCTCCAACACTAATTATGTCTGGAGCTATGTTAACAACTATGTTGCTTTGGCCAACTCTACAAAGAAGATATCAAAATAGACTTCGTAAAAAGAATGAAGAAGAAAGAAAAACAAAATACTTAGAGTATTTAGAAGATAAAAAGAATAAAATACAAACAGCTATGAAAATACAAAGACAAATTTTAATTGATAACTATCTTCCACTTTCTCAAGTAAAAGAAATTATTTATCAAAAGAAAAGAAATTTATGGGAAAGAGAAATTGATCAAGATGACTTTCTAGATTTAAGACTAGGTGTAGGAACTTCAGAATTAAAAGGAACTATAAATGTTCCAGAAGAACACTTCTCTTTAAAATCAGATGAAATACTAAAAGAAGTATATAAAGTAGGAGAAACTTCTAGAACATTAGAAAATGTTCCTATCTCATTAAATTTCCTAACAAAAAATATAGTCGCAATTATAGGAACAGGATATAATAAAAAACAATTTATAGAAGGATTAATTCTTCAAATGTTAACGTTTCATAGTTATGAAGATTTAAAATTAGTCGTACTAACAAATGAGCAAAATGCCAGTAATTGGGAATATTTAAAAATAGCTCCTCATAACTGGAGTAATAATAAAGCAATGAGATATTTTTCCACAAACTTGGATGAAGCAAAAGAAATCTCCCTTGAATTAGAAAAAGAAATGCAAGGAAGAAAGTTTAAAGACAATAATGGAAAAATGGAAATTAATAATACTGACTATCGCAAATATAAACCTTACTATTTATTAATCACAGATGATTATAAATTAGTAAGAGATATTGAATTAGTAAAAGATGTTTGTGAAATGCCAGTTAATTTCGGATTCTCATTAGTAGTAATTAGTCCTAGATTAGTAAATATTCCAAATGAGTGTAAAACATTTATCAGTATTGGAGATAAAAAGTCAGGAATCTTTGAAACAGAGTTAGTATCAAATAAACAAAAAGAGTTTGTAGCAGACTTTGATCCAACATTAAATATATTTGAATGTTGTAAGATTATGGCAAATATTCCAATTGATATAGCAAAAGAAAATAGAACATTACCTACTAGTGTATCATTCCTAGAAATGTATAATGTAGGTATGATAGAACAATTAAATATTCTTAATAGATGGAGTATAAATGATCCAACGAAATCATTACAAGCTCCAATTGGATTTGATAAATCAAGAGAATTATTTAAATTAGATTTACATGAAAAAGCTCATGGACCACATGGATTGATTGCTGGTATGACAGGTTCTGGTAAATCAGAATTTATCATTACTTATGTATTATCGATGGCAATTAATTATCATCCATATGAAGTATCTTTTGTCTTAATAGACTATAAAGGAGGAGGTCTTACTGGAGCTTTTGAGAATAGAGAAACGGGTATTAAATTGCCACATTTAGCAGGAACTATCACAAACTTAGATACCGTAGAAATGAATCGTTCCTTAGCATCTATTCAATCAGAACTTAGAAAACGTCAAAGATTATTTAATGAAGCAAGAGATAAATTAGATGAAAGTACAATTGATATTTATAAATATCAAAACTTATATAGAAGAGGTTTAGTAGAAAAACCAATCTCTCATTTAGTTATCATATCTGATGAGTTTGCAGAGTTAAAAGATCAAAGACCAGAATTTATGGATCAATTAATTTCAACAGCACGTATTGGACGTTCTTTAGGAGTTCACCTTATTCTAGCAACTCAAAAACCAAGTGGTGTTGTAAATGATCAAATATGGTCAAACTCAAAATTTAGAGTATGTCTAAGAGTACAAGATAAATCAGACAGTATGGATATGATTAAATGTCCAGATGCTGCTGAATTAAAGAATGTTGGAAGATTCTACTTACAAGTAGGATATAATGAATTATTCGCTATGGGACAAGCTGCTTGGGCAGGAGCTCAATACTATCCAACAGAAAAAAGAAAAAAGAAAGTTGATCAAACAATTAATATTATTGATAATGTTGGAAATATCATAAAAGCAGTAGATACAAAACAAGAAATTATTGTTCAATCAAAAGGAGAAGAAATTACTAGTATTATTAGATACATCGTAGAAGAAGCTGCCAAAGAAAATATTTCTATTGATAAATTATGGCTAGATAGAATTCCTAATGTTATTTATACAGATGAATTAAAGAAAAAATACAATTATCATGAATTAAAGAATGTCATCAATCCAATTATTGGAGAATACGATGATCCAGATAATCAAACACAAAATTTACTAACATTACCATTATCACAAGATGGAAATACAATCGTATTTGGTTCTGCTGGTAGTGGAAAAGAATTGATGTTAACAAGTATTATCTATTCTTGTATTTCAAATCATGATTCAAAAGAGATTAATTTCTATATTCTTGACTTTGGTGCAGAAACATTAACGATGTTTAGAAACGCTCCACATGTAGGAGAAGTAATTCTTTCTCAAGAAAAAGAGAAGATTGATAATTTATTTAAATTAATTTCTGGAATTATTGAAGAAAGAAAGAAAATATTTGTAGATTATAATGGATCTTATGATTTCTATATCCATCATGGTGGAAAACAAATTCCTTTAATTGTAATTGTTATCAATAATGTTGAGGCATTCTTAGAAACTTATAATGATTATGAAGATATTATTGGTCAAATGACAAGAGATTGTTTAAAATATGGTGTAATCTTTATCTTTAGTACAAATGGAACTAATACAGTACGTTATCGTATAAGACAAAACTTTAAACAAAATGTTGTCTTACAATTCAATGATCCAATGGATTATTCTTCCGTAATACCAGGAGTAAGAAAGAAAGAACCATCAAAAGCTTTTGGTCGAGGATTAATATTAAGAGAAGGAATCTATGAGTTCCAAACTTCTTATGTTTATAAAGAAGAAAAAATGACAGATTATATTAAAGTAATCAGTGAAAAATTAAATGATATCTGTGATTATAAGGCTATGCGTGTTCCAATTCTTCCAGATGTTGTTAACCGTGAATTTGTAAGTAATCAATTGGGTTCTCTAAGAACAATTCCAATGGGTGTAGCGAAAGATACCTTAGAAATAGTAACATTAAATCTTACAGACAAATATTTATATGCCATTACAGGAGAAGATGTTACATCTGATCCAATGTTTATGAATGGGTTAGTAAACAACGTTGCTTTAATACCAAATACAGAAATTGTTATTTTAGATGCTTTAAATGTATTCCAAGATATCGATAATCAAAATATTCTAGTATCAACAGAAAGTTGCCTAGAAGGAAGAAATAAATTAAAAACTGTTTACGAAGAAGCAAACGAAGACAAAACTTATGTATTCTTCATGTCAGGAATTAATAATTTACTAGGAAGATTAGAAATAACAGAGAAAGCAGATTTTGTCAAATTACTAGAAGAAGCTAAGAGAAAAAGAAATATTAAAATATTTATTGTGGATACTATTGATACCATTAAGAATATCAATTTTGAAAGCTGGTTCAAAACAGGAATTGACTTATCAGAAGGTATTTGGTTAGGAAATGGAATTAGTAATCAATTTACTCTAAAAGTAACAACCAATTCAAGAATATTAAGAGCAGAAGTAGAACCAGGATTTGGATACTGCATTATAAAAGGAAAAGCCATTCTAATTAAATTAATTGTGGATGAATAGGAGGAAATAACATGAATAATAAAATACTAATTCAATTAGAAATACCAGTAATTGAAAAAAAATATGACTTATTTATTCCTATTAATAAAAAGATTGGAACCGTAAAAAGATTAATAGAAGAATCTTTAGTAGAAATAACAAATGATGCGTATATGATTAAACCCGAAAGTAATCTATATAGTAAAGAAACAGGAGCTATTTATAATGTAAATGAAACAGTAAGAGATACAGATTTAAAGAATGGCTCTAGAATAATATTAGTTTAAGGAGAGATATTATGTCTGAATACAATCAATATGTAACAGCAGTTAATAAAATATTTGAGTATTTAGCAAAAATGAAAGCTGGATGGAATAATTTAGATAATCTAAATTATATTGAAAGCATTGAAGAATATAAAGAAATTGTTATTAACTCTGCAAAAAATTTTAAATCCAGTAATACTCTTAATACAGTAAATACTAAATTGGAGGAATTAGGAGAATGATTGGTAAATTAAGCTATGAACAAATAAAACAAATCTATATGGGTTTAAGGGAACAAGCATCCATAATCTCATCCTTAGCAGGAGAAAGAAATTTACAAGATATTATAGACTTTGCATCAACGGTTGAAGGCTATTCCAAATATTTAGAAAATACAATTGAAATAAATAAAGATGCAGATGAAGCATTAAAAGAATTAAAAAATATAAAAGGACTAGGATAGTCCTTTTATATTGCGATAAATTCCGACTTTAGGAAAATAATAACGTAAAATATGATAATACTTTAATCCGTTCTTAGCCATTTCATTAGAACCATATATACTAAGACCATATCCATTTCCTTTTCCAAAAGAAATAATACGAACATAATCACTATATACTAAAAAATAATAATCTAAAGATTGAATATCTAATAAAGACTTCACTTCTTCAGGAGTAAAAACAGTATGATTAATTACTATTTTTCTCTGATAAACATTTCCTTTAATTTCGATTCGAATAGGATTAGTAATAGTTATTTTTAATCTTTTCTCTAACTCTTCTTTTGAATAATCCTGATAATGAAGATAAGTATTTGATAAAATATCCCACATACTTTTTACAGAAGATAAATAAGGATATTTTGGATTCAATAAAGTCTTTCCTTTATTAGAATAATGAATAAACGGTAAAATGTATTCTCTTCCATATTGTAAAAAGATTCCATCTACTTCTTCAATTATTTTATTAAGAGAATTTTTAATATCCTGATAATTAGAATATTTCATTTTATAATAAGATAAATGTCTATAATAAGCAAAATCCGTTTCTTCTTTAATTTTATGATATTCGTTCATCATCTTAAAACAATAAGTATTATAAAGAATACAAATAGCTTTTAATACTTCAAAAGAAAGAGAAGTATCATAATAAGAGAATAATATACTTAATAGATATTCTCTAAGAGATATTTCACATTCTGAATAATCTGGAAATGATAAAGTAATCATAAAAGAATCTGCATAATATGGATAAATAGTATAATGATTCTCTTGAGTATCTTGAAGATTTAAACTTTTTACAACGACTCCATCTACTACTAAATAGATTTTATTTCCTTTATAAGGAATATGATTACTAAGAATAAAATTTTTACAACGTCTTTCTAAATCTTCTTTACTATTCGATAATAAGTCTTTAGAAAACTCATATTTCATCGTTAAATATAAATATAAGATATCTTCTCCTTTATAAGGTAAAATCTCATAATGATAGAACATTTTAATCACCTAAGAATAGTATGAGAAAAAGAAGAATAAATATACAAAAAAAGAATTAAAAATCAAAATATTTTAATTCTTTTTGTTCATTACAATTCAATCCTGTAACATAACTAGTATTTAAAAATACTTGTTCTAAATCAATTGCTTTATCATTTAAGTAATCAAAACTAGCACATATTAATACTTTTGCTTGTTTGATTGCTTTTAAATATAAATCTACAAAAGACTCATTACTAGTCATATCATAAGTAGTAGGATTTCTCCATAAGGAATGACTGGTATTTAAATAATCATGTCTATTATTAAGCGGAATATGATAACTAATTGCTTCAAACCGAAACCAACTTCTAGGAGTAAAAGTATCTACTAGTTTATAGACTACTTTCTTAAATCCAAAACGGTCTACTCGATACCACTGAATCGCATGCTTCATTTGCTTTAATGATTTATAATAAATCTTACTCATATTTGATTTCTGAAAAGTAAGATAAAAAGTATGATCAATGGTATTTACTAAATCCTTAGAAAAAGGTTTAATAGAAAAGCAATAATCACAAATATCAAAAGTATAAGGATTTCTTTTCTCCCTCTTTTTAATCATATCCATATCAATATATGCTTCCATCATAGCGTGAACATTATTATATTTATAAGTAGCAGGATTTTCAGAATCAAATTGTCCAGTACGATAAATAATATAAGGATGCATAGTAGAATCTAATACATAGTGACAGATAAAACCTACTAGGAAAGAATAAACTTCTTCTTCATGGATTTTATTCTCTCTTATATAATGTAATAAATTAATAAAAAAATCTTGTGTCTGATTTCTATGAAAATATTTTTGAAAAGAACGAATATTCTTTCCTGGTAATATAGAAAATAAATTATAGAATAACAAACTATCAGTACTTTGACCAAACATCTTACAATGATTTTCATCTAAAAACCGTTGTATCTCTTCCGGTAAAATATCAAAAACATCTTTCGCAAAAAATGCATGTGTAACTGTCGCTGGCATAAAACCATCCCCCCATCGACGAATACAGCTATTATAACATAATTTTTAGAATATTTCATCTATAAACTTCATATTTGTGCTATAATGTTAATTTTCATTTGGAAAATTAACAGTTGTTGCAAATTATTAAAATAATAATTGAATATAATCTTTTTTTTTGCTAGAATGAATATAGTAGAGAGATGTTGATATTGGATATAGGAATTAGTAAATTTATACGACATACGACATACAATAATCATATTTCGTATTGGTGAACCACCCTAAAGTTTTAGAAAAAAATAAAAAATAGAAAGGAAT
>CADBSF010000096.1 GCA_902797265.1 uncultured Erysipelotrichaceae bacterium | reverse complement strand
TATACAAAAAATATCCTCTCAAAACGGGATATTTCTTATAAAAAACACTATTTAATACATTATGGGAATTTAGTATTTAATTCAGTGCCTTTATGAAATTTCTTTTAATCCTAATACTTTTTTAATTTTATTAAAATCATCTTCTGTTAGAATTGTATGATAAGTAACAGCAAATATTAAACTATCTTGTAATAAGCAATTAGACTCTACTAATATTTCATAGATTCTTTCTACTTTTAATCTTGATATCATAATTCCACTCATATTATATAAAAGAGGATTATCTCTATCTATATAAGAAATTAATTCTTCAATTGGTTGATATTTTACTTCTTCTTCTTTTTCAGTAAAATCATCGATAGCTTTTAAAAAAGTAATTTCATTTAGAAAAGAAGGTTTATAAGAAATAAAATCATCTTTTTCAATATTTCTTCTTAAAATTAATCGATTCTCTTTTTCTAAGAAAGCACCTAGTAATTCTTTATTATGTTCATGATAATAAATGATTTCTAGTAAATCATCATTTTCTTTTAATTCATTAATAATCGTAGGAGATTGTTTTAAATAAGGATAAGTATTCTTAGATATTTCAATAAAAGAATCAATTAATTCTCCTAATCTTTCATTATCTATTATTTGTAATAATTCATTGGTAAGAGTATCTGTTAATAACTGATAATCTTTTAGTAAAGAAAAATTCTTTTTTAATAATTTATGATTCATCCATAGAACTTTTCTTTCTCTTTTAAAGATTGCATTTATATCATATCCATGATTTCTGAAAAAGATAAGATTCTTTTGATAGTCTTTTATCCTAGATTCTAATATCTCATCGTTATCAGATTCTACTAATAATACTGTTAAGATTTCTAATGTTTCAATGGAATTAATATGATTATCAATACTTGTTTTTAACATTTCTTCCAATAAACTAGGTTTCATACGAATCACAATATGAGTAAAGATATCTCCTTCTTCTTTTAAATTAAGAATTGGTAAATTATAATCTACCCAACATTTGATAATATCTTTAATATCTTCATAAGTTGCATATTCTTTTAAATATTCTTGATTCGATTCATTTAAATCATCATAATGATATCCATATTTTGATAATATCTTATCTATTTCATGATCATTTAATGTAATAAAAGTTCCCTTATTAGATAAGATATTTTCATAAGTAGTTTGATTCTTTTTCATTAAATGAATTAATATTTTTCTTCTTTCTATATCTTCTAGATTAGATTCTTTTAATAATAATTCTATTAATTCCATATCATTAATTAATTTATGATTATTTGGATCTGTCAAAATAGTTAATAATTCTTTATATTTTTCACAAATAGTAGTTAATCTTTCTTTTTGTTCTTTCTTCTCATTTGATTCTTCTTCATATTTTTTCATAATCATTAATACTTTCTTTAAGAAAGTACCCATATATTGAAGTTGTTCAAAAGATAAGTGATAATCAGTATGATTTTTTTTATCGGAAATCAGTAATGTTTGAATAATCTTTAAATTACTGATTAATTCTTCTCTTTCTTGTACATCTTCTATTTCTTCTCTTAATAACTCTTCTATGGTATTTAAATCCATTTCTACTATTGTGGATACATCTCTTACAAAAGTTTTTAAGGAATCTCTATTTTCTTCATAAATACTAGGAAGAGAATCATTGTATTCATCTATTTCTTTTGTATAATCCTTTATTAAGTCTTTTAGTAATGATAAAAGACTATCTTTCTCTTCACTCATATTTTTCACTTCCCTTTATTATCTTTTTATTATTGTTTCTTCTTTTTCTTCTTCCACTTGGAACATTTCTTCTAATTCTTTACTTCCATCAATAACAATTTCTGTTTCTTTTGGTTGTCTACTTTTTCTACTATTTAATGATTCTTGATATAAAATAGATTCTTTCTTTAACATATAAAGTAAAAATTCTTCTTTCTCTTCACTCGTCAAAGTAGATTCTTCTAATACAGTAGAGAACGTCTCAATATCTTTAATATTTGTTTCTAATTCATTATTATTAAAAGCAGATCCTATTTCGATTAGAGTATTGATATTGGTAGAAATAGTTTCTTCTTTTTTTTCTAATTCTTCTTCATTTACTTTTCCATGATATGTTTTAATTCCTTCTAACAAAGATCCTAATGCATCAGATGCTTTTCCTCTTTGAACAGATACTTCTTCATCATATAGATTATATTCTATTAGATAGTATAAATTCATAGCTTCTTCATAGATTCTATCGATTTCATTAGGATTCTTAATCGTCTTTTTAATAAAAGAATCAAATCTTTGTTGTTGCTCCTCACTACCTGTAATAACTCCTTCTATGAATGCTCTTTTTGATTTATCTAATACTTCTAGTAACATTTGAGAATACTCATAATCTTCTCTTTCTTGTTCTAAATCATGATAATCTTTTTCTAATGAAAGAATCTTACTTTCTAAATCTTCAATAAATCTTTGTATTATTTCTTTTATATTTGTCATATTATCCCCCATTTGGTTTATTAATGGTATCTATTATATATGGACTTACCATACTTCCATCTCGTAATTTCAATTCCTAGTATTAAGAGATTCGCTTTCTTCTTATATTGATATTTGCTGTTAATCTCTTGTGTTTTTCATTCTTCTCACTATTCTATATTTATATCCAGTTTATCATAGTTTTCCTATCTATGCAACATTCCTATCGAAATTATTCCGTATATTTACTAATATTTTTCATCATCCATTTTATTATTTTATGAAAAGAATTCTCAATAAATTTTGATGTTTTCATTCCTATCATCGCAACTTTATTATTATAATTTTTTTCTTTTACAATATAGTTTCCAGGTATAATTTCTTTTCCTTCTTGTAAATCTTTTTCATAATCTTTGATAGCTTCTTCTGTTAATACTTTTTTATTCTCATTATAACTAGTTGTATAATTACTAAAATAAAGAGATAGAAAAAATACTAAGAGAATGAATAATATTATTTTGATCAAATTATTCATGAATTACCTCCAAAAAACATTCAGAGAAAGCAATCAATGTATTTAAAACTTCTTCTGTTGTATTTTCATATCCTCCTACTTCAATTAGAATAGTATTATTATTAAAATCTTGATTATAAACACCATTTACTCCTGGACCACTTTTTTGATAAATCCCTTTACTTAGATTTGGATATTTTTCATTTATTTTATTATGAATGATTTCTGTAAAAGATAAATTCTCTTGATAAGTGGGATTTTCTAATCCAACAATAAATAGAATTCTAGCATACATTTTATCCTCTATTTGAATGGTTGTATTGTCTCTTGATACACTATCTCTATGAACATCAATAAAATACTTTAAACTTGGATAAGTAATAATACTTTGTTCTAATAGAATTCTACTAGCTCGATAACTTGAAGCATAGTTCCAATGATTATTATTTAAAATATCTCTTACAGAGGTTTGTTCTACAACTGTTAATACTCCTTCTTTATCAAATAATCCTTTTAAGATATAATCATTCATTATGACGGTAGGTTCAATACTAAATTCTAATAGATTACTTACTTTATATTCTTCGGAAGGATGAGTATTATAAATATATACTTTTGGTTTTTCTTCTTCTACTTCAATTACTTCTTCTGTCAGGATTGGTTTTTCTTTTTCTACTAATTTGATGGGATTTAATGACTCTACTGATTTTTTTACTACTTTTACAATCATACTTTCTCTTTTCTTTTGATAAGCATTTTCTAATAGAAAGTTTGCTAGTAACTGATTATTAAGAGTATGAGGAACTTTTTCTAGGATAAAATAAATTACTAATAGAAAAAAAATTAATAGAAAAAATCTTTTCTTTTTCTTTTTTGTTTTCGAAGTAAATTTTTTCATTTCATCACCTAAAAACAGTATAGGTTTCTATACTGTTTTACTTTGTCGAAAGAAAGTTTTTATGGAGAGTTTTATTAATTCCATTACCTAGTAAAATACTTAATCGATCAATTAAGAAATCAATATTCGTTGGTGTTACAATGTAGTTATCTTGATCTTTAATCATACTTGAAATATCGATAACAGTAGGAACTCCAATTACGATGATATCTTTTTGAATGGTATTTTTACTGATTTCTTGTTGATAATTACCTAGTCCACTTCCGGGAGTGATTCCTGTATTGGATATTTGAATTGTTTTTACTAAATTCTCATAATGATTTGTTTTTAATGCATCAATCATAATGACTTTATTTACATTAGTAGAATCTATCATATTTTTTATAATACTATAGGAATCGATTCCTGTATTACCCATAACATTTGGTTTAAAACTACAGACATTGTGATATCCTTCTTCTACTTCTCCTAATAAAAATAAATAACGAGTTACTAAGATTTGGTCTACTACTTTAGGACCTAAAGAATCAGGAGTTGATTTTTCATTTCCTAAACCAATTACTAGAATTTTGTCATCACTCTCTAATTTTAAATATTTTTTTAATTCTTCGATAAATAGATCTTCTATTATTTGATAATTATCTTTATCCATAATATCTTTAAAATAAATCAAAGTATATTCTTCTTGATCATTATATTTATGAAGTATTTTTACTCCTTTTTTGACTTCAAAATATTCTCTTCCTTTCTCTATTTTTTTCTCAGAAATTAAATCAGAAGAGAGTTTATTTAAAGAAATATTGATTCTATGCATTCTATCACCCGTAATAATATGTACAAATTGTTGTTTTTTATTTGCTTTTTTCTTTATTTTTTGGTAGAATTAAGTTGTTTACAAAAAGTGAGGTGAGATTATGCCAAATATTAAAAGTGCTAAAAAGCGTATGCGTTCTAATGCTAAGAAAGCTGATGTAAATACTTTAGTATATGCTAGTATGAGAACTGCTGTTAAAAAGTTTGAAAAAGAAGTAAAAGCTGGTAATAAGGAAGCTGCTAGTCAAAACTTAAATATTGCAATTCAAAGAATCGATAAAGCTAAGACATCTGGATTAGTTCATCAAAATAAAGCTGCTCGTTTAAAATCAAGACTTACAAAAATGATGAATACAATGGAATAATATTTATATGTACGAAATTAAAGACTTAAAGTTGTAAATACTTTAAGTTTTTTAGTTTACTTTTCTATCTTCTTAGAGTAAAATGAATGTAAGATTGGAGGGATGTTTCATGATGAAGAGATTATCACATGCTTTGTTTTCAGCAGGTTTATTTTTTCTTATTCTTGGATTTTTATTAAGTAATCATGAAACTATCTATTTTTTTGTTGAAAAATATGTTCTTCAAAATCAAATTGATAAAAGTATAGGAATCGGAAATGACTATACAAGAGATTATGATTTTTTATATATTCAAAATACTACACAATATACTCCTTATTCTTATCAAGATATTTTAAATATTATTTATACGGGTCTTAATCATGGAAAGGAACAGTTTTATTTTTCTTGTCCTAAAGAATATACCAATTGTTTAGAAGATGTAAAACAAATTGCAAGAGATCAGTCTATTTTATCGAATATTAATAATTATGTTCATCCTTTTAATAGTTTTTCTCATATAGCGACTTCTTTTAATCCTTATGGAAGAGTACAAATAAAGATTCAAAAGAGTTATCAAGAAGAAGATATTTCTATGATTCAAGAGAAAGTAGATGATATCTATGAACAACTCTATGATGAGAATAAATCCATTGAAGATAATATAAAAGTATTCCATGATTATATTATTAATCATGCCAAATATGATACGTATCGAGTAGAAAAAGGAATTGTGAATTATCGCTCAGATTTAGCATATGGACCTTTATTTGAAGGATATGCTATCTGTGGAGGTTATACTGATTTAATGCAATTATTTTTAGAAAAGATGGGGATTAAAAGTTATCGTATTTCTAGTGAAGGTCATATTTGGAATGCTGTTTATGTTAATCATCAGTGGCTTCATATTGACCTTACTTGGGATGATCCCGTAGTTGATGATGGTTTAGATTATCTTGAACATAATTATTTTTTAATTACTACGAAGAAATTAAAAGGACTTGGTGATAATCATCATAATTTCTCTAGTGATGCTTATTTAGAATACAAAGAAAAATAAAAGATTGTTCGTCTTTTATTTTTTTATTTCTTTTAAGATTTCATCGATTGTATTTTGAAAATAATCAAAGTCTACTTCAAACCATTTGGTATCAAATTGATTTCGAAAGAATGTATATTGTCTTTTAGCAAATCTTCTAGAATTTTGTTTGATTTCTTCTACTACTTCTATTAACGTTTTTGTATGATCAAAATACTGATTAAACTCTTTATATCCAATTGCACTATTTAAAATTCTAGAATGTTGATATTTATCTTTTAAAGATTCTACTTCTTCTAAGAGACCTTCTTTCATCATTTGATCTACTCTAGCATTAATTCTTTCATATAGAATCTCTCTTGAAGTTGTTAAACCAATTACTTTAATTGGATATAAACAATCATCTTTCTTGTAAGTTATTTCTTCTTGTTGGTCTACTTTATTTAGAAGTCTTACTAATCTTCTACGATTATTCTTATCGGGTATTTTTTCTAAGGAAAAGGATTTTAATTTTTCATAGATTTCTTCATTGGATAAGTCTTCATATTCTTTCACTTCTTCTTCTTTTGAAAAATGGTAATCAAATAAAGCCGCTTTGATATAAAGACCAGTTCCCCCTACTAGGATTATTCGTTTCCCTCTCTCTCTTATATCTTTTATTAACTCTCTTACTTCTTTTTGATAATCATATACACTATATTCTTCTTCAACCTCTTTCACATCTAATAGATGATGAGGAATATTTTCTTGTTCTTCTTTTGTTGGTTTGGCACTACCAATATTTAATTCTTTATAAATAGAAACACTATCTCCATTGATGATTTCAGCATCTAATCTTTTTGCTAATTCTATACTACATTTTGTTTTCCCAACACCAGTTGGTCCAACTATTACAATAATATCTTCCATAGGTCACCTCTAGTCTAATTGTCTCTTAAATAGTTTTTCTAATTCATATCTCGTATAAGTAATAATAGTTGGTCTTCCATGTGGACAAGTAAAGGGATTCTCACAATATCGAATATTTTCTAATATCCATTCTTGATCTTCTAAAGAAATATATGTATTTGCCATAACAGACATTCGACAAGCTGTAGTTGCGGCTACTCTCCAAATAAAATCATCAAAGCTAAAGTCTTGTTTTTCAATTATAATATCAATTATCTTTCTAATTGTTTCTTCTTCTCTATCTTTTGGTATCCAAGTAGGATGAGTTCTAATAATAATAGTATTATTTCCAAATTCTTCAGTTTCTAATCCCAATTCTTCTAAAATATCAAATCTTGTTTTTAATAGAATGAATTCTTCTTTTCTTAATTCAATTCGAATAGGAATTAATAAATCTATTTTCTGTTTCTCTTCTTTTATTTGTTTTAATATTTTTTCATAATTAATTCGTTCTGCTGCCGCATGTTGATCAATTAAATACATTCCATCTTCATTTTCCGCAACAATATAAGTTAATAGTACTACTCCTCTAGGAATCATTTTCTTAATACGAGGATTCTTTTCTTCTTCTACTTCAAAAGGAAGTTCTTCTTTTATTTTTTCTTCATATTCTTTTTGTTCTTCTTGTACTTCAAAGTCTAATTTGATTTCTTCATAAGTAGTATTATCTTTTTTCTCTAGTTTTTCTTCTTTGTTGATAATTTGTTTTCTAACTTCACTTACTGAGTAACTATCTCTTACACTTACTTCTGGTATTAATGTTAATTCTTCTAATCTTTTGGTTATGACTTCTTCTATTAATTCTTTTAAAGAATCTATTTTAGAAAACTTAATATCCATCTTAGTAGGATGAATATTGATATCGATTAATATCGGATCTACATCAATATTTAAAATAATAACAGGATATCTATCTTTATGAATATAAGTATGGTAACAATCAATAATACATTTATTAATCTCATTATTTTTAATTACTCTACCATTTACTAAAGTCGTAATAGAATTTCTATTTCCTTTAGTAACTTCTGGATAAGAGATATATCCATGAATGGAATAATCATCATTTTCTCCTGTAATAGGAATCATTTTCTTTGTAATATCTACTCCATAGATTTCAAATATTACTTTTAATAAATCTCCACTTCCATCCGTATTTAATAATACTTTTTCATTATTCGTTAAACTAAATTTAATATTAGGATAAGATAGTGCCATTTTATTCATATATTCTACGATATGAGCAAGTTCTACATATAAGTTTTTTAAGTATTTTAATCTTACAGGAGTATTATAGAATAAATCAGATACAGTAATTGTCGTTCCTTTTTGAAGATCTGCTCTTTCTACTTTTAGGTTTTTTCCTCCTTCTAATGTTAATAAAGTTCCAACTTCTCCATTACTGGTTTTTAATCTAACATTGGAAACACTTGCAATAGAAGGAAGAGCTTCTCCACGAAATCCTAATGATTCAATGTAGAATAAATCATCTAAATTCTTTAATTTAGAAGTTGCATGTCTAGAAAAAGCTAATTTGGCATCTTCTTCATCCATTCCAATACCATTATCTTTTACTTCAATTTCTTTTACTCCGGAATCAATTAATTTAACAGATATTTCATCTGCTTCTGCATCAATGGCATTTTCTACCAGTTCTTTTACAACATTCATTGTTTTTTCAACAACTTCTCCTGCCGCTATTTTATTGGCTAGAACTTCATCCATTACTTGTATCTTACTCATAGCACTTCACCTATTTCTATTATACTTTATTTTTATCAAAAGAAAAAGACTCTTCTATTGTTAGAGTCTCGTTTTATTAAGAAATTATTGATTTTCTTTTAGCATTTTAATTTCTTCCATCGATAAATCTGTAATTTCTGATATTTCTTCAAGAGTCATATTTTTTTCTAGTAGTTTGATGGCTATTTCTTTTTTTCCTTCTGTAATACCAATATTTTTTCCTTCTTCGATTCCAATTACTTTTCCTTCTTCGATTCCAATTACTTTTCCTTGTTCTATTCCATATAATCTTGCTGTCTCTTCCATCTTTCGATGTTCTTCTTCAGCATTATATAAGCCACCAAAATATT
>CADBSF010000095.1 GCA_902797265.1 uncultured Erysipelotrichaceae bacterium | reverse complement strand
CAAAAAGAATAAAAAGGGGTTGGCTAGTGTGATACTAGCGACCAATTCGCCTAATTCCGAATTGGTGATACTTATACTAATCGAAAAAGGTTTATTTGTCAACAAAAAATGCAAAAAAAATTCACTTTTTTTGCATTTTTTTCTAATATTAGAATAAATACTTATATTTTGCTTAATAATTGATAAATATTCTTTATAGATTTTACTTTTTCATTGGAAAAAATAGGCTTTTATGGTATAATATGCCAAGAGAAGTGGTGTTTTCCATACTTATTCTAATTAGTAGGAGGTAGTCTATGCCAGAATTAAAGGATGTAAAAGGAATTGGTCCTAAATCTCTTGCTTTATTAAATAAAATAAATATATTTACAGTAGAAGATTTAGTAACTCATTATCCTTTTCGATATGATGTATTAAAAAGAGATGAACTATCTAAAGTAGAAGATGGGGAAAAGATTATTATAGATGGGAAAGTTGAGAGTGTTCCTATATTAATGAGATTTAAAGCTAGTCTGAATAAGATGAATTTTAGACTTGTTACGGCATCTGGTGTTGTTGGAGTTTCTATTTTTAATCGTGCTTTTTTAAAAAGTAAATTATTAGTTGGAACTGATGTTATTGTAATTGGAAAACTTGATAAAAGTAAAAATATTATTACTGCTAGTGATATAAAATTGGATGTTTTATCGAATAAAGTTAAGATAGAACCTGTTTATCATTGTACTAGTGGTTTAACCAATAAGAATATGTCAACTTATATTAATATGGCTCTTCTTATGTATGGAAAAGAAATACCGGATTATATTCCTTCTTATCTTCAAGAAAAATATCAATTTTTAAATAAAAAAACTTCTTTAAATATTATTCATAATCCTTCTACTATGGAAAAATTAAAAGAAGTTACAATTCGGTTAAAGTATGAAGAATTATTTCAATTTATGTTTAAGATTAATTATTTACGTAAATTAAATAAGAAAGAAAAAAATGGTCTTATTAGAACTATTGATAGGGATAAATTACAGGCATTTATTAAGAAGATACCTTTTACCTTAACCAATGATCAAAATATGGCAATTGAAGAGATTATACATGATTTAGAGTCTCCTAGTAGGATGAATCGTTTATTACAAGGAGATGTTGGTAGTGGAAAGACAGTAGTTGCTTTTATTGGAATGATTTGTAATTGTTTATCAGGTTATCAAAGTGCTCTAATGGCTCCTACTGAGATTTTAGCAAATCAACATTATCTTAATTTAAAAGAATTATTAAAAGATAGTGATATTGAAGTTGCTCTTCTTACAGGATCTACTTCTAAAAAAGAGAAGAATGAAATCTATAAGAAATTAATGGATGGAGCGATTCAAATAATTGTTGGGACTCATGCTTTAATTCAAGATGATGTTATTTATCATAACCTAGGATTAGTTATTACAGATGAGCAACATCGATTTGGAGTTCATCAAAGAGCAAATCTTCAAAATAAAGGTGTTAAACCAGATGTATTGTATATGAGTGCAACTCCGATACCTAGAACTTATGCTTTAACCATATTTGGAGATATGGATGTTTCTACGATAAAAGAAAGACCAAAAGGAAGACAAAAAATAGATACTTATGTTAAGAAAACAAGTGAAATTACAGAAGTATTAGAGATGATGTATGAAGAATTAAAGAAAAAACATCAAATCTATGTAATTGCTCCTTTAATTGAAGAAAGTGAAAATAGTGATTTAACTACTGTTAATGAATTAAAAGATCAGATGAGACTTGCTTTTCGTGATAAATATCGTATTGATATTGTTCATGGAAAAATGGCAAGTGGAGCAAAAGATATTATTATGGAACAATTTAAGAATAATGAAGTACAAATTCTTATTTCTACTACTGTTGTTGAAGTAGGTGTAGATGTTCCTAATGCTACTACGATGGTTATCTTTGATGCTGATCGATTTGGATTATCTACTCTTCATCAATTACGTGGTAGAGTAGGAAGAGGAACTAGTAAGAGTCAATGTATTCTAATTAGTGATAGTGATGCCGAAAGACTTAAAATTATGGAAAGAGAAGATGATGGATTTGTTATTTCTGAAGAAGATTTTAAGTTAAGAGGACATGGAGATTTGTTTGGTACAAAACAAAGTGGTGATATGACTTTTAAGATTGCTAGTATTAAAAATGATTATAAAATATTATTACAAGCAAAGAAAGATTCTAAAGAATATTTAGATAATAAAGATACGGATAATGATTTATTAAAGAAGTCTTTAATAGATTCTATTACTCATGTAAATTAATTCTAAATTTTCAAAAAAATAATAATATTTCTAAAAAGGGAATTGACAATTTGAAGAATATACCTTATGATTAAGATGCGTGATGTGTATCACGCCGATATCTCTAACGGTCTAATGTTAGAGTATATTCAACCGAACCCCCTGAAGACACTGTCGTGAGACAGTGTCACTTTATTTTATAAGGGTTTGCGAAGTTTTGTTTTTTTCTAGATACCAAACCAGATACCAAGAATATTGGTAT
>CADBSF010000094.1 GCA_902797265.1 uncultured Erysipelotrichaceae bacterium | reverse complement strand
TCGATTAATAGAATTGGATATAAAACATTTTCTATTACTAGGGTAAATGATAAAGAAGTATTTCATTTATTATTAAATAAAATAAACATATAGAAAATGATGAATTTAGGAATATCGCTATTTGGATTTTTTCTTTTTATATGTTAATATTCTTCTTTACGAGGAGATATTATATGGAAAAAAATGAAATAATTATTTTTGAAAATCAAAATGTAAAGTTAGAAGTAAATATAAAAGATGAACCAGTATGGTTAAGTGCAAATCAAATGGCTAAGTTATTTGATAGAGATGTTAAGACAATAAGGAAACATATTAATAATGCTTTAAAGGAAGAACTACAGAATGAAGTGGTTGTCGCAAATTTTGCATCTATCACTAGACATGGTACAATTGGTGAAAAAACACAAACTCATATTATCAATTATTACAATCTAGATATGATTATAAGTGTTGGATATCGAGTAAAATCACAAAAAGGTGTTATTTTTAGAAAATGGGCTAATAGGATTTTAAAAGATTATATGTTAAAAGGATATGCAGCGAATCAAAAAAACTTGAATATTTAGAAAAAACAGTATAGTTAATTGATATTGCAAATCGAATGGATGAAAGGCTTGAAAATAATGATGCTAAAGAAATATTGAAAGTGATTGGTAATTAATCCAAAGCATTGAATTTATTAGATGACTATGATCATAAAATATTGACTAAACCAAACGAAAATAATAGTAATATAAAATCAAGTATGAAGATTGTATAGATATTATTGTCAAATTAAGAAATCATTATGAAAGTAATTTATTTGCCATTGAAAGGAATAAAGGTCTACAATTTATTATAAAAGTATAGAAGAAAAAGTATCAAATTTCTTATATATGGTTATTAAAAATCATGTATTTATTGATGATAACAAAAGAATTGCCACAACTTTATTTATATATTTCTTAAATTTCTATGGTATTTTATATAAAGATGATAAAGAATTGATAGATAATAATACACTTACAGCATTAACACTATTAATTGCTGAGTCTAATCCTAAGGAAAAAGAAGCTATGATAGACTTAATTATGAAATTTTTAAATTGAAATAGTATCAACTGTCACAGTTAATTATTTTGATAAATAATCATCTAGAATTTCTAATATGTAAACCAAAAAAGGATTCATATATGAATCAAATTGAAAATATGATATAATACTAGTAAATATAAAGGGGAGTGAATCAATGATAGATCAAATTGAAATCACGATTAATAAAGAAAAGTTCAAATATAGTAAAGGAATAACTCTACAAGAGATATACATGGAACATCAAGATAATCTTAGATATCCTATCATTCTAGCAAGAGTGAATAATAGATTAAGAGAGTTATGTACAAAAATTTATGAAGATTCCACAGTAGAATTTTTAGATTTAACTTCTCCTGAAGGAAATAGAGCTCATGTAAATGGACTTATTTTTGTCATGCTCTATGCTATAAAAAAACTATATGGAAATACAGCTAATCTAGAAGTACAACATTCTCTTGATAAGGGAATTTATATAGAAACAAGCTTCAAATTAACAGAAGAAAAAATAGATGAAATTAAAATGGAAATGAAAGATATTATTAAAAAGAATATGTTAATTACTAAATTAACAATTGATAGAATAGAAGCTATTGATTATTTTAATAATATTGGAGATCAAACAAAAGCGAAAGTATTGAGATATCTTACAGATAATTATGTTACTCTATATCGATTAGGAAATATCTATGATTATTTCTATAATTTGATGCCACCATCTACTGGTAAAGTAAAAGATTTTGATTTAACTTATATTAAAGAAAATGGTTTAACTCTTAGATTTCCTACTGTATATATTAATGATAAAATTAAAAAATATGAACATCATCCTCATATGTTTGAAGTGTTTTCTGAGTTTAAAAATTGGGCTAAAATTATGGGAATTACTAATTCTGCAGAATTAAATGAAGCAGTATCTACTGGAAAAATAAGTGATATTATAAAAATAGATGAAACTTTACAAAGTAATCGATTATTAAATATTGCGAAAGAAATAAGTATGAAGAAAAATAAAGTTAAAATAGTACTAATTGCAGGACCATCTTCATCAGGAAAAACAACTACTTCAAGGAAATTATGTATGTATTTAGAAAGTTTTGGATTACACCCAAAAGCCATTGGAATGGATGATTATTTTCTAAATCGAGTAGAAACTCCAAAAGATGAAGAAGGAAATTATGACTTTGAAAGTTTAGAAGCGATGGATTTAAAATTATTTGATAAGGTAATAGGAGAATTATTAAAAGGAGAAAAAGTGCTAGTACCTACTTTTAACTTTGTATTAGGAGAAAAAGAATATAAAAATGAAATGCAAATAGGGGAAAAAGATATTTTAATTATTGAAGGAATTCATGCTCTTGATACAAAAATTCTTACCAATATTGAAAGAGATAAAAAATATAAGATATATATATCTCCATTAACAGAACTAAATATGGATGATCATAATAGAATACCAACAACTGATAATCGACTTTTAAGAAGAATTGTAAGAGATAATCGTACTAGAAATTATACAGTAGAGGATACCTTAAGACAATGGCCAAAAGTTAGAGCAGGAGAGGAAAAATATATTTTCCCATTTCAAGATGATTCTGATACTACAATAAATTCAGCGGCTCTATATGAAATAGGAGTATTAAAAACTTATGTAGAACCATTACTATATTCAGTAAATAGTTCTTCTCCTTATTATGAAGAAGCAAAAAGATTAATTAATTTTTTAAGATTATTCTTACCAATACCAGCAGATTCTATACCAGAAGATGCCGTTATTAGAGAATTTATTGGAGGAAGCTATTTTCATGAGTAGCTTCTTTCTTTTTGGATAAAATAATAGAAAAAAATAGAGAATATATTGAAAGATAAATAGGAAAAAGATATAATAGTCTTATAAAAGAAAGGATGATAAAATGATAAAAGTTGCGATTAATGGATTCGGAAGAATTGGTAGATTGTGTTTTAGATTAATGGAGGAAAATGAAGAGTTTGAAGTTGTTGCGATAAATGATTTAACAGATGCGGAACAACTTGCTTATTTACTAAAATATGATACCAATCATAGAAACTATAGAATCGATGAGATTCATGCAGAAGGAGATTATATTGTTGTTGGAGAAAGACGTGTAAGAGTATATTCAGAAAAAGATCCAGCTCTTCTTCCTTGGAGAGATTTAGATATTGATGTAGTATTTGAATCAACTGGTTTATTTACTAGTGATGAAAAAGCTATGGCTCATATTAATGCAGGAGCAAAGCATGTTATTATTTCAGCACCAGCTAAAGGAGATTTAAAAACGGTAGTTTATAACGTAAATCATGAAATATTAACAGGAGAAGAAAAAATTATTTCAGCAGCAAGTTGTACAACCAATTGTTTAGCGCCAGTAGTTGACGTATTAGATAAAGAATTTGGTATTGTAAAAGGATACATGACAACCGTTCATGCTTATACAAATGACCAAGCTTCATTAGATATTGCTCATAAAAAAGGTCATATGGCACGTCGTGGAAGAGCTTGTGCAGCTAATATTGTACCAGCATCAACAGGAGCTGCTTCAGCAATCGGTTTGGTTTGTCCTAATCTTGCTGGTAAATTAGATGGAACAGCAATGCGTGTACCAGTACCAACTGGTTCAGTTGTAGATTTAACATTAGAATTAGGTAGAAATACTACGGTAGAAGAAATCAATGAAGTATTAAAAGCTCATACAAATGAAACATTAGAATTTACAATGGATCCAATTGTATCAAGTGACGTAATTGGAAGAAGATGTGGTTCTTTAGTAGATGGATTATCAACCAATGTCTTAGAAGTTGAAGGAAAACAATTAGTAAAAGTAGTATCTTGGTATGATAATGAAATGAGTTATACAGCTCAAATGGTTAGAACTGCAAAATATTTAATGAGTAAATAGGAGAAGTACATATGGAAATGTTTGATTTATCAATAGTATTAATAGGAATTATCTTTGTTATTATTATTGTCCTATTAAATTCAATAAAACAAATCAATGAATATGAAAAAGGTATCTTATTCACTTGTGGTAAATTTTCAGGTGTTTTAGAACCTGGATGGAAAATAGTACTTCCAATTTTTCAAACATTTAGAAAAGTAGATGTTAGAACAAAAGCAGTAGATGTTCCTGAACAAGAAACAATTACGAAAGATAATGTTTCTATTAGAATTAATGCCGTTATCTACTATAAAGTATTTAATGCAGGAAAAGCAATTTGTGAAGTTCAGGATTTTTACTATGCAGTTAGTCAATTAGCGCAAACTACCATGCGTAATGTAGTTGGTTCTGTAACGCTAGATGAATTATTAAGTGAAAGAGAAAAAATATCTGATGGAATTTGTGAAGTCATTGATAAGGCAACAGATCCTTGGGGTATTAAAGTAGAAAATGTAGAACTAAAAGATGTATCTCTTCCAGAAGAAATGAAAAGAGTAATCGCTAAAGCTGCTGAAGCAGAGAGAGAAAAACAAGCTATTCTTACGAAAGCAGCAGGAGAAGTAGAAGCAGCAGAAAGTCTTTCTAAAGCAGCTAATATGATGGGATCAACTCCAGGGGCTCTTCATTTAAGAACATTATCTACATTAAATGACTTAAGTTCTGATCAATCTAATACGATTATTTTTGCTGTTCCAATTGAAGTACTAAAAGCAGTAGAAGGCTTAAATAAAAAATTTGAAAGAGAAGCCACACAAGATTATTCAGTAAATAAGGACTAAAGTCCTTTTTTTTCTTGCAAAAAAATGATATACTTTTGATAGTTAGGAGAATTGTAATATGAAAACTTTAAAAGATTTAGATATTAGTAATAAAAAAGTAATCATTCGATGTGATTTTAATGTACCAATAAAAGATGGAAAAATAGTAGATGATACTAGAATACAAGGAGCATTAGATACCATAAAATATTGTATCGATAAGAATTGTAAAATAATTCTATTATCTCATTTAGGAAGAGTAAAGGAAGAATCTGATTTAGAGAAAAATGATTTATATCCAGTATCAATAAGATTAAGTGAATTATTGGGAAAAAATGTTTTATTCAGTAAAAAAACAAGAGGCGAAGAACTAGAAGAAATGATTAATCAGATGAATCCTCAAGATGTATTATTAATACAAAATACTCGTTATGAAGATTTAGATGGAAAAAAGGAAAGTAGTAATGATTCTGAACTAGGAAAGTATTGGGCTTCTTTGGGAGAAGTATTTGTAAATGATGCTTTTGGAACCATTCATAGAGCACATGCCTCTAATGTAGGAATAGCTTCTTACTTACCATCATGTTTTGGCTTCTTAGTAGAAAAAGAGTTAAATGCTTTATCCATCTTAGATAATCCACCTCATCCTTTTATTGTTATTTTAGGAGGAGCTAAAGTATCTGATAAAATTGGTGTTATTAAGAACTTAGTTAAAAAAGCAGATAAAATCTTAATAGGAGGAGGAATGGCTTTCACATTCTTAAAAGCAGAGGGTTATTCAATAGGAAAATCACTATTAGATGAAGAAAATATTGATTTTTGTAAAGAAATATTAAAAGATTATAAAGATAAAATTATCTTACCAGTAGATGTTGCCGTAACAAATGAATATACCAATGAGGAAGAATATCGACAAAAAGAAATCCAAGAAATTGCAGAAAATGAAATGGGATTAGATATTGGTGAAAAAACAACTAATCTATTTAAAGATATCATTAATGATTCTGCAATTATTATGTGGAATGGACCTCTTGGAGTCTATGAATTTGATCAATATAAGAAGAATACTTGTGAATTATTAAAATATATGGTAGACAAAAATTTAAAAGTAATTCTTGGAGGAGGAGATATAGTTGCAGCCTCTGAAGAAGCTGGTTATAAAGAAAAAGTCTATCATGCATCAACAGGTGGAGGAGCAACCCTAGAATATTTAGAAGGAAAACCATTACCAGGAATAGAAGCCATTAAATAGTAGGTGATAACATTGGCAGTTGACGAATTAATAATAGTAAACCCATTTAATAGTCAACATCTAGAATATATCAAACAATGTGAATTAAATAATGAAATAACAAGGAAAATACATTCCTATATGAAAAAAATAGAAAAGATGACAGAACAAGATTATAAATTGTTAAGACAAAATGCTAATGAGATAGAAGAAACTCTTTTACTATTAAAAGACAATCAAATAAAAGATAGTTGTTATTTAGAAGGAGAAAAAGATAGAAAAGTATGTAGTGTAACTTTCTCTTCTATGAACGGAAAACAAAGAAATAGAAAATTACTTTCTTATGCAACATCTTATGCTTTTGATGTATTAGGAATGGAAGATATCTTTGTAAAAATCAATAATAAAGATAAAAATATGATAGAAATATTAGAAAATCAAGGATTTGAAAACCTAGGAGAAGAAAAAAGTGATATAATATATCTCAAAGAAAACGAACAAATAAAAGATAATAAAGGAACATATCATGAAAATAATAGATAATATCAAAAAGAATACAATTATATTATTATTAATAACAGTAGTTGTACTATACTTTGTTTTAAAAGATGATTTAAATGATATTATAATTGCTTTTAAAAATATTGATTTAAGATTTGTTTTTGCGGCAGTTGTAATATTATTTATCGCAATCTTTTTAAGAGCTTATGTCAATTACTTAATTGTTGATGATAAAGAAAAAGTAAGTTTAAAGGAATCAATGAAACATAATTTGATTACTCAGTTTTTTAATGGAATTACGCCATTTTCAACTGGTGGTCAACCTATGGAAGTATATATGTTAACAGAACATAATATCTCAGTAGCAAAGGCAACAATTCAAACGATTCAAAGTTTTATTTATTATCAAATAGCTCTAGTATTATGTGGTTTATTTGCTGTTTTATATAATTTCTTTTTTCATGTATTTCCAAAAGATGATTTTCTTCGTTACTTAGTTCTTTTTGGATTCATCATAAATGTTGGGATTGTAATTATCTTATTTATTATTATGTATTCAAAAAGAGTAACGAATAAAATGGCAAAACTATCAGTTAAAGTTGCAAAAAAGATTAAATGGAAAATATCAGAAGAAGAGATTAATTTAAAATTTAAAGAGTACTATGAAGGAGCTCAAGTATTAAGAAAAAGAAAAAGATTAACAGTAATTGGTATTTCATTTAATATCATTAGTTTATTATGTCTTTATAGTATTCCTTTACTAGTATTATTAAGTATGCATGAATATACAAGTATGAATATTTTTGAAACGATATCAGCATCTGCTTATGTTTACTTAATTGGAGGAATGATTCCTATTCCTGGTGCTAGTGGAGGAGTTGAATTTACATTTTCAAACTTTTTTGGTATATTAATTCCAAAACAAGTTTTAGCGGCATGTCTTCTAGTATGGAGATTTATCACATATTATTTCTGTATGATTATTGGAGGACTTGTCTTCTCATTAGAAAAGAAGGGTGAAAAATGAGAATAGGTATTTTTTCAGAAACATATACACCATATATTAGTGGATTAGTTACTAGTATTGCAATGTTAAAAGGTGCTTTAGAAAAAGAAGGTCACGAAGTATATGTAGTAACAGCTAACTTAGAAAGCTTCAAGTATCAGTATGATGAAAAGGAAAGAATCTTAAAAATCCCAGGACTACCAACAGGAATCTATGATTCTCGTCTTACGAGTATTTATCCTATGAAAGCTGTTAATAAAATAAAAAGTTGGAATTTAGATGTGATTCATTCTCAAACAGAATTTGCTATTGGAACATTTGCTAGATTATTTGCAAAACAATTTAATATTCCTTTAGTACATACCTATCATACGTTATATGAAGATTATATTCACTATATAACAAAAGGATATTTTAATAAATCAGGAAAAAAGATTGTCGAATATTTAACAAAGTTCTATTGTGATACAACAGCAACCGAATTAATTGTTCCTACGAATAAAATATATAAATTATTTAAAGATAAATATAAGTTTGAAAAGAATATTCATATTATTCCAACAGGAATAGAAACAGATCGTTTCTATGTAGAAAACATTCATGAAGAACAAGTAGAAGAATTAAGAAATACTCTTAATTTAACAAAGAAAGATTTTGTTCTATTATTTGTAGGAAGATTAGCAGAAGAAAAAAATGTAGAGTTCTTACTACAATCTGAAAGAAACTTAATAGAAAAATATCCCGATATTAAATTAGTAATTGTAGGAGATGGACCAGATAAAGAAAAATATGAAAAATTATCAAAAGAATTAGGAATCGATAAACAAGTTATCTTTACAGGAAAGTCTGCTTGGGAAGATATGCCATATTATTATCATATAGCAGATGTCTTTGTAACAGCATCAAAAACAGAAACACAAGGATTAACGATTATAGAAGCTATGGCTTCTAATGTAATTCCTGTATGTATGAAAGATGAAGCTTTTCAAAGTATGGTAACAGATGAATTAAATGGTTTATTCTTTGAAACAAATGAAGAATATGAAAAACAAATTATTCGATTACATGATAATAGAACAGAATTAAAAAAGTTTGATAAACAAGCAAGAATTCAAGCAGAACATTATAGTTCTAAAAACTATGGAGAAAGAGTTTTAGAAGTATATGAAAGAGCAATCAAAGAAAAGAAAGAAGAAAATCGATTTGGATTAATATCCAAAGTTGCGAAAAATATAAAGGAGAAGTTTAAATGATTATAGCTTTAAACAATAAATGTAATTTAAATAAAGAAGAGTACTTAGACTATATGAATCGATTAAATGAAATTAATACAACTCATCATCTAATACTATGTCCTTCCACTCTTCATTTAGGAATCACTCATTTAAAAGAAGCATCATTAGGTTCTCAAAATGTAAGCTGCTTTGATAATGGAGCTTATACAGGAGAAGTATCAACGGATCAATTAAAGTCCTATGGAGTAGAATATTCCATTATTGGTCATAGTGAAAGAAGACAATATCAAAGAGAAACAAATGAAGAAATCCATGAAAAATTGAAACAATTATTAAAGAATAATATCATTCCTATTTTATGTATTGGAGAATCTTTAGAAGAAAGAAAAAACAATCAAGTCTTTTCAATATTAAAAGAAGAATTAGAAGTAGCTCTTAAAGATTTAACTCCATTAGAACAAGAAAAAGTAATCATTGCTTATGAACCGATATGGTCTATTGGGACAGGAATTATTCCTTCTATAGAAGAGATAGAAGAAGTCTTCCAATTTATTAAAAATATGGTCCCTAATAGTAAAGTATTATATGGAGGAAGTGCTCATGAAGAAAACATTGATTCCTTAAAACAATGCTTATTAATAGATGGTTATTTACTAGGAGGATTAAGTTTAAAAATCGACAAGTTAGAGATTTTTTTAAAAAAAGTAAATTAGACAAAAATCGACAAAACTTGTCTTTTTTTTTGCTTTTCAAATCGAAATATCTATTATATAATAGATATGCGTGATAATAATGAGAGGAGAAAGAATGGAAAAAACTAGAATATTAATGATTGATGATAATAAACACCTAGTGGACATGGTAAAAGAGTATTTTGCCAAAATTTCTGACATTGAAATTGTTTTAGATGCCAAAGATGGAAATGAAGGAATTACTTTAATTGATAAACGAAAAGAGGACTATGATGTTATACTACTTGATTTAATTATGCCAAATAAAGATGGTCTCTCGGTATTAGAATATATGAATAATAATAATGTGAATAAAAAGGTAATTGTTTTGACTTCTTATAATAATCAAGAAACAATAAGAAAAGTATCAGAATTAGGTGCTAATTATTTTATCTTAAAGCCTTTTGAATTAACAGACTTAGAGGCTAAAATTAGAAAAGTAAAAAAGGATTTATCTAGAAATAAAGCATCTTTAGATCTATTTCACAACAATTTACAAATATCCATTACAAAAACACTACATGAATTAGGAGTACCATCACACATCAAAGGATATCAGTACATTAGAGAAGGAATTACAATTGTCTATAAAAGACCAGAGATAATAGGTGGTATCACAAAAGAACTGTATCCCGAAATAGCAAAAAAATATAATTCAACTGTATCACGCGTAGAAAGAGCTATTAGGCATGCAATTGAAGTGAGCTGGAATCGCGGTAACTGGGATTTGATGGAAGAAATATTTGGACATAGTGTTGATATCGATAAAGCAAAACCAACAAACTCAGAGTTTATTGTAACAATTGCTGATAAATTACGATTGGAATACAACAAACCGTTAATTGCGAATTAAAGACTACAAGTCTTTTTTCTTTTGGATTCATTATTGACAAAAAAGAAAAATATAAGTATACTTAGTTTATAAAATATGTAAGGGGAGTACAGTTTATGGAACGAAAAGTAGAAGAGTTTTTAAGAAAATGGAAAAAAGATATCATTAGAAAGCCTTTAGTACTATATGGAACAAAACAAATAGGAAAGACTTTTACTTGTTTAGATTTCGGAAAAAAAGAATACAAGAATACGATTTATTTTAATACGGAAAATAATAAAGAATTATTAGAAATCTTTGAAAAAGAAAAGTCAACAGAAAAGATCATTCTAAAATTATCTTTACTTTCTAAAGAAACAATTCTAAAAGAAGATACTTTAATTATTCTAGATAATGTAACGGATGTAAAAGTAGTAAAAGCGATAAAACTATTTGGAAGTGAACATAGTAAATATCATATTATTTTAATTACTTCAAAAAAAGAAAAACTTCAAGAGTTTAAAGGAGAAGAATTACAATTTAAAGCCATGAATGAACTAGACTTTGAAGAATATTTATGGGCTAGAGGAGAAAAACCATTAGCAGAACTTATTAGAGAATCATATCAAAAGAGAAAAACTTGTCCCTTCCATAAAGTAGCCCTTGATTTATTTATGGAATATTTAATAACAGGAGGACTTCCTGAAGTAGTTGTAGCTAGTATTCAAGGAAAAAGTGATGAAGAATTAGATGCTATTAAGCAGAAAATAATATTAGTTTATAAAGAAGAGATTGCACTAAATCCTACTTTAATTGATATTCCAAGAGGATTAGAAGTAGTAAACTCTATTCCAGAACAATTAAAGAAAGAAAATAAAAAATTTCAATATGGATTAATGGGTAATGGAAAAAGAGCCAAAGAATATGAAAGTACTATTAATTATTTAGTAAATAATCAACTAGTATATCGAAGCAATAAAGCTACTACAATTAAATCACCTCTTAGTAGTTGTAAAGATAAAGATAGTTTTAAATTATATTTAACAGATGATGGATTATTATATTCTATGTTACATTTAAATAAAAAAAGATTTTTAACAGATGAAGATATGAGAGAAATCTTATATGAAAATCATATTGCGAAAACATTAGTAGAATGTGGATATACTTTATATTATTATCAATCAGAAGGAAAAGCTGAAGTAGATTTTGTAATTCAAAATAGAATGGGATTAATTGTGCCAATCGAATTAACAACAAAAACGAATTCTAAAGCAAAATCATTATCTGTATTTATGAAAAAATTCACAGTACCTCAAGCTTATCGAATTACAGAAAATAATTTCGCAACAAAAAAAGACATTCGATATATTCCTATCTATGCCTTATTTTGTTTCAGTGAATTAAAATAGAAAACTAAGAAGTACTCTTAGTTTTTTGATATACTATTGATCAATTAATTCTTCCATGTCGATTTCAAATAAATCTCCAGGTTTAATATTTAATGCCACTGATATTTTCCAAACAGTATCGACAGAGAATGATTTCTTTCCTTTTCTAGATTCATTTCTTCTAATAAATTCATGACTAACTCCAACTCTTTCAGCAAGTTCTGCTTGTGTAATTCCTGCAATATTTCGATACTTTTTAATATTTCTAGCAATTTGCTCATATATATTAAACTCATACTTATTCATAAACATAGTCCTCCTAAACTTACTATTATTATGAATGAAAAATGAAAAAAGATATGTAAACAAAAAGAATACAAATAATAAGGAGAGGATAAAATGTCAGAAAAAATAATATTTCATATTGATGTAAATAATGCTTTTCTTTCATGGACAGCAGTCTATTTATTACAAAATGGCTATTCGGAAGATATAAGAAAGATTCCCTCTATTATTGGAGGAGATGAAAAATCCCGTCATGGAATTGTTTTAGCAAAATCTCCAATTGCGAAAAAATATAATATTAAAACAGCAGAAACGATTTATTCAGCCAAACAGAAATGCCCTAATTTGAAAGTATTTCCCCCTAATTATAACTGGTATTTAAAAAAATCAAGGGAATTAATGACTTATTTAGATCAGTTTTCTCCAGTTAAGGAACAATTATCTATTGATGAATGTTTTTTAGATATGAGTGGAATGAACTATATTTATAAAGATTTAATAAAATTAGCTTATCAAATAAAAGAGGAAATAAAAGAAAAATTTGGATTTACGGTAAATATTGGAATTGCGAATAATAAATTATGTGCAAAAATGGCATCAGACTTTGAAAAACCAGATAAAGTACATACATTAATGAAAAATGAAATTGTAACAAAACTATGGCCACTTGATGTGGGAGATCTCTTTATGTGTGGAAAAAAGACCAAAGAAGAATTAAATCAGTTAGGAATTCATACTATTGGTGAATTAGCAAGTAAAGATAGGAAATATCTAGAAAGATATTTTAAAAGTCAAGGGACCTATTTATATAATGCTTCACGTGGAATAGATGAATCGATAGTTGAAGAAAAGAAAAGTAAAAATCAAAGTATTAGTATTACAGAAACTCTTCCTTTTAATTATAATAATCCTGATTTATTAAAAGATGTTTTATTTAGACAAACAGAGGAACTAACAAGAGAACTTCGAGAAAAGAAATTATTTACGAAAACAATAGGAGTTGTTTGGAAAAATAGTAGTTTTATAACTTATCAATCACAAACGACTCTAGAAAATCCTACCAATAATACAAAAGAAATATTAAAAACAGTTTATAAAGTATTTGATGATAATTATAAAGAAGATGAAATACGTCTAATCGGAGTGAAACTTACTAATTTAGTAGCAAACAAAAAAGAACAGATATCTTTATTTGATTCGAATGTAGAAGAGAAAGAAGATGATAATACAATGTATGAAACCATTGACACAATCAATAAAAAGTTTGGTAAATCAGTCATTAGACCAGCATCTTTAAAAATGATAGAAAAGAATAATGAGAAATAGTGATGATATCTTGTTCTTAGAAAATATTATAATTAAGACTTTAAAAGTCTTTTCTTTTTATAAAAAAAATTATAAAAAAATAAAAATTAAGAGTGAATAAATGACCAATTGATAAATTTTAAAGAAAAGAAATAAAATTTTATAAAAAATCCTTGCATTTGTTGATATTCCTTGATATAATTAATTACGTGTGACTGCTTAGATGTGCGAGGTTGTCGATACACCAGGAAGAGTTGCTAATTGGTTATCGGGTTATT
>CADBSF010000093.1 GCA_902797265.1 uncultured Erysipelotrichaceae bacterium | reverse complement strand
CCGTGAGTGGACCTTTTTAAACCGAAGCCCATGCCAATATATAAAAAAAGTAGCATCACTGCTACATTTCATTCTTAAATGGCACGAGTAGTTACCTATTGTGAAACCAATCAACTGCTACAAATAATATATCACAAATTAATATTTTAGTAAATTGATTGGTATTTTATTTACGTCTTAAAGAAATTACATAATCTGAAGATGATTGAGATTTATTGTTTGGATTGACTACATCAATATCAAATCCATTTTCTTTATATGTATTTAGAATTTCATTAAGATAACGTTTATTTTGCCCCCAGCAATATGAAGCTTGTATATTTGGACAATTAAAATAACTTAATAAGTTCTTATATTCAGAAATTCTTTCATGTTCAGCTTCAGTATTATAAATATAATGTATAACATTTGATGCTAAAATGATATCAAATTTTTTATCTGAAAGTTTGTCAGATAAATTTGAGAAATCTTGTAAATAAAAAGTCGGCAGTTTCCTGTTTCTTAATAATGTTTGTAACTGATAATATTTTTCTTTATTAAGGTATGGTATTATAGAATCATCAAAATTGGTTCCAGTATCCGATCTAATTAAAACTGACAATAAATTGTATTCGTGATATAAATCATTTAATCTTTTTGATACATCAGTCGGCATATATTTGCATAATGTTTCAAAATAATACCAACTATTCATTCTTAAATTAACAAAATATTTATAAAACTCTTCAAAACTCATGGTTGTTATTCCGTAAAATTTTAAAACGAAAAAATCCCATGATAATGGGTTTATATCAAATACTTCAACACAGTTAGCTCCATATAAAAGACTCGAAAAGTATTGATCTCCACTTCCTAAAACAGATAATACATCTGCACCTGAAAAGTTATATAGTGATTGATAACTAAATACATTTTCATTTGTAAAACCATATATTCTATTCATTTTTACTATTTTTCTCCTTAAAAATTACTCCATACCATATCATATGATTGGAAAAATTGCAAATAAAAACTCTAACTATTTTAGTTAGAGTAAATATTCTACTGGCACGCTCTTTATGAACGTTTGCGAAAAAATAGGGATAAAACCTGATTACATGTTTAATATATCATATTATAGGAAAATAGTAAATAATCAGAAATTTTTTTTAAAATTTTATATTTATATATATATTATAAATATATATATAATTATAATTAGCACTCGTAAAAAATAAGTGCTAATTTTCTGTTGACTTCTCATTTTAAAACATATAAAATGGCAGTAGTTGAAAACATTGTCAGGAGGGATTATATGTTAATAGAAGCAAATGATTTTATCACAAGCCACTTAAAAGTTAAAAACGATTTTTTAATTAATAATGAAAACGCAATATATTTAGGTCCAAACGGAATAGGTAAAACTACAACTTATAATATCATGAAATCTAAGTATCCATCATTTGGGTTCTTTAGCTACGATGATTGTAAAGAAAAAATTACAAAAGAAAAGAAAAAAATAAGAATAGATATAAGAACAGTTGATATTGAAAGATTAAAGATAGAAAAAGATAAAATTTTAAATGAAATCGATATAAAGAACAATGGTTTTAAGGTAAACGGAATTACTAGTGCTACAAAAGCTAGTGAATACTCAAATTATTGTAAAGAAGCTTATAGCAATGTAGAAAACGCAATTATTAGTTTTGATGATAAAAATAGTGAATTACTATTTAATTATCCACAGTCAACTAAAAAGAATTTCTTGTTTCAAAATATAGAAGATATAAATAAGTTAATTCTTACAGGCGAAGAAATAAATGACATTAGAAACAAATTTATATTAGAAGCATTTAATTCATTAGAAAAAGCACTTGATGATAAGGATACGATATGCCCACTCTGTGGATGTAACCATAATAGTAGTATTTTGGAGATTTATTCAAAGAAGAAAGCTGAATATACTGATAAACTGAATAAAATAATAGATAAATATAGAGTAGAATCTAAGAAAGAAAAATATGAAATAGAATCTGATATAAAGGAATTAATTAAACTAGCTGGAGATAATAAACTAGATGAAAAAGATATTACTAATTGTATTATGATTGGAAGTAATCTTAAAAACATAATGCATATTAATAATGCAAAAAAAAGAATTAATGAAATAAACAAGCAAATAGAAGTATTAGAAATAGAAAGAAAAGAGTTCTTTAGTAATTTAATGAATAATTGGGATAAAATTGAAAAAGACCTAAAGGATGTGTTTAAAGAAAAAGGAATTACTTTTTCAATTGATGAGAAAGAAAAATGTGTTATTGTTAACCTAAAAAGGGACGCATCAACTTATAGTAGTGGAGAACTAAATTATATTGTGTTCATAATAAATATTTTAGAATTTGAATACAGTAACAGGACTAATGTAGTAATAGATGATCCACTAAGTAGTTATGATATAAAAAAACAATATGAGATTGTTTTTGATATTTTTACAAGGTTGCTGGATAAAGAAAAACAGGTGATTATATTAACCCATAATATAAATTTCATTAATATAGCTAACAGTCAGTTTCCTAACAAATTTAATTACTATTTTCTAGATTCTATTGAATGTAAAATAAACATATCTAAAATAAGTATAGAAACAGATGGTAGTATGTTAAACATAGAAGACTTAGCTAAAAAAATACCTGATTCGCAACTTGAAAAGAAATGGATAGACTTATTAATTGAAAAAGACCTAAAATGGGATGAAACAAGTAAAAGACATAAGTTATTTCATTTTGATGAAGAGTATATCGATCCAATCAGTGGATATAGTAATTTAGATTTAGTAAAAATGATCGATGAATTTAATAATATAAAAGAAAATAATTTTGAAATAATGTCAGCTAAAAAGATTTTATATTTAACCGCTATGAGGGTATGGATTGAAAAAAAACTAACAGATAATTACACAGGAAAATTGCATGGAAATCAATTGTTTCCAAAAATAAGAAATTATTTTAAAAACAAAGATAAATGGAAAAAAGATTTAGGAATTAAAAAAGAAGACTTAACTAGAAGGAAAGTGTTACTAAATCAAAATGATCACTATAAAAGTCAAATTATTCCTTTCCAATATGCTTTATCCATTTCAACTGATGAATTGATAAATGATATAATTGAAATTAAAAGGTTGTTTAATTAAAAACAACAAACATATAATCAAACCTAATTTATGTGGTATAATGATATTGATAGACGTGTTTGAGGTGAATTATGGAGAAGATTACATTAGCACAAGATTCAAAATTAATGAAAGAATGGGACTTCGAAAAAAATAATGACTTAGATCCAAATAAATTGTTGATTGGTTCCGGTAAAAAAGCATGGTGGAAATGTTCCACTTGTAATTTTAGTTGGAATACGCAAATATATCTAAGACAAAAACATGGTTGTCCAAATTGTGGGCATCAAAAAGTTGGTAGAGCAAATTCTCGAATTAAAGATAATAGCAAGTCATTAATAAATGTTTTTCCAGATGTTATAAAAGTTTGGAATTATAAAAAAAATGGTAATCTTAAACCAGAAAATTTTCTATCCCAATCAAATAAAAAGGTATGGTGGAAATGTACAACCTGTGGAAAGGAATGGGAAACTCCAATTTGTGCTAAGTCACATACCACAATCTGTAAAGAATGTACATATAATGATAATAATAGAACTTATGTAAAAAAAGGAATTAATGATTTATTAACAAAATGTCCAACTATGGTAAACGAATGGAATTATGATAAGAATGAATTAACTCCAGATGAAATAGCATTTAGTTCTGAAAAAAAAGTATGGTGGGTGTGTGATAAAGGACATGAATGGTTTGACTCACCACGAAATAGAAGGAAACATGGAGAAATAAATAAATGTCCATATTGTTCAAATCAAAAGGTATTATCAGGTTTTAATGATTTTGCTACACTATATCCTGAGTTATTAGAAGAATGGGATTATAGTAAGAATATGGATAATCCATATAAAATAATAAAAGGTTCTCATGTAAAATATTTTTGGAAATGCAATAAAGGACATTCTTATGAAGCTAGTGTTGGCAATCGTATTAAAGGTACAGGATGTCCATATTGTGCTAACCAAAAAGTATTATTAGGTTATAATGACTTATTGTCACAATATCCTGAAATTACTAAGGAATGGAATTATGATAAGAATGAATTAAAACCAAATGAGATAACAGCTAAGTCTGGAAAAACTGTATGGTGGAAATGTAATAAAGGACATGAATGGAAAGCAAGTATTTGTAATAGAACTAAAAATGATGGAACCGGATGCCCAATTTGTTCAAATAGATTATTACTTGAGGGTTATAATGATTTAGCTACAACTAATCCAGAATTATTAAAAGAATGGAATTATGAAAAGAATAAAATCAAACCAAATGAAATAATAGCAGGATCAACACAAAAAGTATGGTGGAAATGTGAAAAAGGTCATGAATGGAATGCTGCTATTGTAAGTAGAACTAAAAAACATTTTTGTCCAATTTGTAATTCTAGTAAACAAACATCAATATCAGAAAAATCAATTGTGTATTATCTAAAAAAATATGGAATAGATTTAATTGAAAGTTATAAAATTGATAGAAAGGAAATCGATATTTTTCTTCCTAAGTTAAACATCGGAATAGAGTATGATGGACAATACTATCATAAAAGCATTCAAAAGGATATAGCTAAGAACAAGTTATGCGATTCACTAGGTATAAGGTTAATAAGAATAAGAGAACCAGAATTGCCAATACTGAATAGTACCTCTACTGATTTCATAATTAAAAATCTAACAAATGACCATTCATATATGGATGATATAATAGAAGATTTACTAAGTTATTTAAAAATAACTAAATATGACGTTAATGTAGAAAGAGATTTTAATGATATTTATTCCTTATATCAAAAAGGAGAAAAGAAGGAGTCAATACAAGTTAATTATCCACACTTAATTGAAGAGTGGGATTTTGAAAAAAATACTATATTACCTGAACAAGTTTCAAAAGGCGCTCACAATTCAGTATGGTGGAAGTGTAAGAAATGTAATTATTCTTGGCAAGCAAAAGTATATACTAGATGTGCAGGAAGTGGGTGTCCAAATTGTGCTGGAGTTGTTAATAAAAAGAAACCATCTAAATTGCAAAAAGGAATAAATGACTTTGCAACTGAACATGCAGATTTTTTGAAAGAATGGGATTATAGTAAAAATAAAATACAGCCCAGTGATATTACGAGTGGATCAACAATTAAGGTTTGGTGGATATGTAATTTAAATCATTCATATGATGCATCAGTAGTTAATAGATTACGAGGAACAGCGTGCCCATATTGTGCCAACAAAAAAATACTTAAAGGATATAATGACTTGCTAACTACAAATCCTACTATTGCTAAAGAATGGAATTATGATAAAAATAGTTTCAAACCAGATGAAGTATTTGCTGGTACAAGTAAAAAAGCATGGTGGAAATGTAAAAAAGGTCACGAATGGGAAGCACAAATATGTTCAAGAACATCAGGAAATGGATGTCCAATATGTTCTGGTAGAAAAACTTTAGCAGGTTATAATGACTTATTAACTACCAATCCAGAATTTGAAAAAGAATGGGATTATGAAAAAAATGATATAAAACCTACAGAAATTAGTAAAGGAACGCATGCCTTAGTATGGTGGAAATGTAATCATTGTAATAATTCATATCAAAGAAAAGTATATCAACAAATTGAAAGAAAAGGAAAATGTCCAATTTGTAAATCAAAGAAGTAGAAATACTTCTTTTTTTATATCCAAATATATGGTTAATTATGGTTAAGTTTCGACCATAATTACATTATTTTTAGTATTAAAAATAATAAGAGCATAAGAGAATGTCCCTCAAATCTATTTAAGCCTAGATAAATACTAGGATTTTCATAGGGACAAACTTATTTTGCACTTGCAAAATTCAACCAAAAAATTGGTTGTAAAAATAAAACAAACCCTTATATTATAAAGGATTTGTTAAGGCTGTAATTATGGTCTGTTTGAAATTGTATCAACTAATGTAGTAACAATACCTAATTTAAATTTATTTAATACATTTTCAGGATTATCTATATCTTTAATAATAGGAATTAATCTAAATATCTTTTCATT
>CADBSF010000092.1 GCA_902797265.1 uncultured Erysipelotrichaceae bacterium | reverse complement strand
TTTTACGAAATTATGATATTATTAGTTCGTAGAAGTATTGGAGTGGTTCTTGTGAAAAAAGTGTTATTGTTTTTGTTACTAGTAGCTTTAACATTTCTTTTGATGTGGGGTGTTGGTTCTGTAACTTTTCGTTTTTTTGAGAGTGTTAGCTTTAAAGAACAATTAAAAGAATTAGGAGTTTATACATTAGAAGAAAATGAAATGATTATTAATCAATTTAAAAATGGGAAAAGAAATTATGCGTTATCTATTATTCCTGATAGAAGAACCAATGATTTAAATGTTCTATTAAAAAATAAGAAAAAGTATTATTTATTAAAAAATGTACCTAGCTGTAAAATATTAGATAGTAGAGATAACATCTTTATTATGGATAATAAAATATATGTACATTGTGATGGTGCAACGGGAGTAATTTTACAATATCAAGTAACAGATGGATTCATTGGAGAAAAAGAATATGCATTTAATTTTGATGATACTCCAAATAGTGATACTCATGCTTTAATGTTTGATAAAGTAGATGAAAAAAATATGTACTTAAAAACGAATAAAATTGATATGAGTGTTGAAGAAGGAGAAAAATTAAAGTGTAGTTTTAAAAGTAATAAATGTAAATATTATGTAGAGGAAACTAGTAATAAGAAAAAGACTTCTAAAAAGAAATAGAAGTTTTTTTATTTATATCTTTTTTTTCTTTTCTTAAATCTATATAATAGAAATGTAAGGTTAAGGAGAATAATTATGAAGATAGGTTTTGATAATAAGAAATATGTAAAAATTCAAAGTAAGAAAATTAGAGAAAGATTTAAATTATTTGATAAATTATATTTAGAGATTGGTGGTAAGTTATTTGATGATAGTCATGCAGCTAGAATATTACCAGGATTTTTAAAAGATAGTAAGATTAATATGTTTTTGGAATTAAAAGATGAATTAGAAATTATTTTTTGTATTAATGCCCAAGATATTGAAAAGAGAAAGACTAGGGGAGAATATGGAATTACTTATGATAATGAAATATTACGTTTAATTCATTTATCAATAAAGATGGGATTTTCTGTTAATAGTGTTGTAATTACTTTATATAATAATCAAGCAAGTGTCGATAAGTTTATTAAGAAATTGAATCGTAATGGAATTAAAACGTATATTCATACTTTTACAAAAGGATATCCGACTGATGTAGATATGATTGTTAGTGATTTAGGATATGGAGCAAATCCTTACGTGGAGACAACAAAACCATTAATACTAGTAAATGCACCTGGACCTGGAAGTGGAAAACTAGCAACTTGTCTTTCTCAAATCTATCATGAAAATAAAAGAGGAGTAAATGCTGGATATGCAAAATTTGAAACATTTCCAGTTTGGAATTTACCTTTAAAACATCCAGTTAATCTAGCATATGAAGCTGCAACAGCAGATTTAAAAGATGTTAATATGATTGATTCTTTTCATTTAGAAAAGTATGGAGAAACGGCAATTAATTATAATCGTGATATTGAAATGTTTCCTGTTTTAAAAAGTATTTTAAGTAAAGTTAGTAAAAAAGATTTATATTTTTCACCTACTGATATGGGTGTTAATATGGTAGGATTTTGTATTACTGATGAAAAGGTTGTAGAAGAAGCTTGTAAAAAAGAGATTGTTCGAAGATACTATGATGAGATGAATCATTATAAAATGGGCTTATGTGATGAAGATACTTTTAAGAAGATTAAATTATTGATGAATGAACTTCATATATCAGAAGATTATTTAGATGTTATTAAACCTGCTTTATTAAAAAAAGAAAAGGATCATGTTCCTGTTATTAGTATTAAAGTAGGAAAAAAGATACTTACTGGGAAACAGACTGATTTATTAACTCCTGCTAGTAGTGTTATTTTAAACGCTATTAAATATTTAAGTAAAATACCAGATGATATTAATTTATTATCTCCTAATATTTTGGAACCAATGTTGAAACTAAAACATGATTTAGGAAATGAAAGTAGACTTACTTTACCAGAGGTTTTAACGGCTTTGTCTATTTGTTCGGTTACTAATCCGATTGTTGAAAAAGCATTATTGAAACTTACTTCGTTAAATGGAACAGATGCTCACGCTACTTATATTGTAGAAGATGGGGATAAGAGCACTTTAAAAGAGTTAAAGATTAATTTAACATGTGAAAGTGAATTTATTTCCTTTGAGGACTTTTAATGAAAAAGAGATTTTTTATAATAATAGGGATTATTATTCTAATTGTTCTAGTAGTAATAGGGGGTTGTTTTATGTTTTTGAAAAGAAATGTAGTAATTAAAGATATTTCCTATTTTTCTCTACTTGTTACGGAAGGAATAGCTGTTAATGATAATTATCATTATCAATTATATTTTGAAAATGAAAAAATAATTGCTTCCTATAAACCGTATGGAAAAAATGAAACGATTACAGTAGAAGTAGAAAAAGAGATTCTTTCTCGTTTAGAAGATATTTTGAATCGATATCAAGTAAGAAAATGGAAGGGATATTATAAAAATAATAGAAGTGTTCTAGATGGTGGTAGTTTTTCTTTTCAAATTCGTTATTTAGAGAATAAAGAAATATATGCTCATGGATATATGAAGTATCCTAAGAACTATAAAGAAGTTGTTCATGAGATAAGAGAATTATATCGGGAGGTGTTCCCTGAAGATGAATTGTTTGAATCCTAATCTTAGTAAAACTATCTTAGAGTATTTAGATACTGGTTGTCGTAAGAATCATTCTCCTTCTTACTTTAAGATAAAAATATATCATCGAAATAATTATTTTGAATCATTTAGAGAGGATTATTTATTAGGTAAGAAGAATGATACGGTAGAAAAAGCAGATGATTCTTTTGAAAAATTTCTTAGTTACTATTTATTAGAAGAGGATAGGAATCAATTTATCCATTATCTTCAAGAAGAATTAGGATACTGGGAAGATGTTTATACGATATCGTCAGATGCTCTTCGAAAAATAGAAGAAAATTCAGTTACAACTTTTTATACTTTGGAAGATGTTATATTTGTTATTTTTTCCTCTTGTGTTATATGCTTTATGGTTGGTAATAATGATTAAAGGAGGTGCTTTATGCAATTTTTTGGAATATTAATGATTATATTTGGAATTTTAATTATCTTATTTGGTTTCTCTTATTATAGAGGAAATACAGATTTGTTACCACTTACTTATCATGGACCAAAGACAAAGAATTATTTGCAATATCTAGGAAAGTTTACTATGACAATTGGAATTGTTCCTATTATTACCGGTATCATATCTTTTCTTCCAGTTATTGGTGATACCCTAATTCCTGTTTTTGTATTAATTATTGGAATGATTCTAACTTTTATTATTGGTAATAAGATTTATCATGTTGATAAATAAAAAATAATTATAAAAAAATATTTTCTTTTAACTCATTATAAATAACTTTTATAATGAGTTTATTTTTTAGAAAAATTTTCAATATTTTACTCTTTTGTACGTTGAAATATAAAGGAATTTATAGATTTTATCAAATCTTGTAAAATAGGAAAAGATAAATGTAAATCGAACAAAAAAATTTTTTTCTCTAATAATGTTTTTTTATAACACTTTTTAAAAGATTACTAAAAATCTACTTGTCATAAATAAAAAAAATATTAAAAAAAAACATTTACTTTTATCTATGAAAATAGTAAGATGTTATTGGATTTAGAAAAATTGATAGAAAGTGAGCAGTATATATGGAAAAAGATTTTTTTAATGACATCGTAGTGGTTAAAAGAAGTGGACAAAGAGTAAATTTTAATGATACGAAAGTAGCATTAGCAATAAAAAAAGGTTTCGATAGTGTATATGATGAATATGATGAAAAGAATGTTAATAAAGTAAAAGAAAAGGTTCTTGATTATATCGAGAAAAATTATAAAGATCGTAAGACAATCGGTGTTGAGGATGTACAAGATGTGATTGAAGAAGTACTTAAGAAGATGCATTATGAAGATGTATTAGATTCTTATAAAAATTATCGTGAAAGAAGAAATATATCAAGAGAAGCTTTTGTTGAAAAGCAACAACATAAATTTGTAAAAGCAATTGAGTCTTTAGGATTAAAAAGTGCAGCAGAGGAAAATGCAAAAAGAGAGAATGCAAATGTTGATGGAGATGGACCAATGGGAACAATGCTTCATTTTGGTTCTACCGTATCAAAAGAATTTGCAAAAGCATATTTAATGGATGGAAAATATGCAAGAGCTCATGATGAAGGATTAATCCATATTCATGATTTAGACTTTTGGGCTATGGGAACAACTACTTGTACTCAAATTGATTTAAATAAGTTGTTTAAAAATGGATTTTCTACAGGTCATGGTTATTTAAGAACACCAAATTCTATTACTTCTTATTCAGCACTTGCTGCGATTGCAATTCAATCTAATCAAAATGAACAACATGGTGGGCAAAGTATTCCAGCCTTTGATTATTATATGGCTCCTGGAGTATTAAAAACATTTAAAAAAGAATATAAACAAGAATTATATGAATTATTTGAAGTGGAAGATTTCCTAGGATTTGTTAATTTTGATAAGTATGTAGAAATTATTGATAAATTAGATAGCATTGAATTTGATCTATCTATCTTACAAGATTTAACTCCAAATAGTAAAAGAGTAAAGGAATTAGTTTCAGTAGCTTATCAAAATGCGATTAATAAAACAGATAGAAGTACTTTCCAAGCAATGGAAGCATTTATTCATAATTTAAATACTATGCATTCTAGAGCTGGTGCTCAAGTACCATTCTCATCAGTAAACTTTGGTACAGATACTTCTCCAGAAGGTAGAATGGTTATTAAAAACTATTTACTAGCAACCGATGAAGGATTAGGACATGGAGAAACACCAATATTCCCAATTTCTATCTTCAAAGTAAAGGAAGGCATTAATTATAATAAAGAAGATCCAAGTTATGACTTGTTTAGGCTTGCTTGCCGAGTTTCTGCAAAGAGATTATTCCCTAATTTCTCGTTTATAGATTCTAGTTTTAATAAAGTTTTCTATAAAGAAGGGGATTACTCTACAGAAGTTGGATATATGGGATGTAGAACGCGAGTTCTTGCAAATGTTTGTGGACCTAGTGTAACTCCTGGACGTGGAAATTTAAGTTTTACTTCTATTAATTTACCAAGACTTGGTATTAAACATGGTATTTGTTTAGGAGAAAGAAAAAAACCTGATATGGAAGCTTTCTATAAAGAATTAGATGAAACTATGGATTTAGTTAGAGGACAATTGCTTCAAAGATTTGAATGTCAATGCTCTAAATCAAAAGCAAACTTTAAATTCTTATTAGGTTCTCATGTTTGGCTTAATAGTGAAAACTTAGGACCTCGTACAAAAATCCGTACAGTATTAAAACATGGAACTTTATCAATTGGATTTATTGGACTTGCTGAAACTTTAAAAGCTTTAATTGGAGAACATCATGGTGAAAGTGATAAAGCTCAAAAATTAGGATTAGAAATCATCAAGCATATGAGAGAAAAATGTGATGAATTTACAAAAGAATATAATCTTAATTTTACCTGTCTTGCAACTCCAGCTGAAGGATTAAGTGGTAGATTTGTTGCGATAGATCGTTCTATCTATGGAAAATTAAAAGGAATTACGGATAGAGATTATTATACCAATTCGTTCCATGTTCCTGTTTACTATAAAACTAGTGTGAAACATAAGATGGAAGTAGAAGGAAAATATCATACATTAACGAATGCAGGACACATTTCTTATGTAGAACTTGATGGAGATACTGTTAATAATGTAGATGCTTTTGAATCTGTTGTACGTATCATGCATGATAATGATATTGGATATGGCGCAATTAACCATCCTGTTGATCGTGATCCTGTATGTGGTTATGTAGGTGTTATCAAGGATGTATGTCCAAGATGTGGACGCCATGAAGGGGAAGGCGTTGAAATGCAAAAAATAGTAAATTACGAGTGTTGTGGAAGATAGTCGTATAGAATAAATAAAGGAGGAAATAAAAATGGAAAAAGAAGTAAAAAGAAGTAAAATTGTTGGTGAAGGAGTAGAATTCGATAGAATTCGTAGAATTACCGGTTATTTAGTAGGAACTCTTGATCGTTTCAACAACGCTAAAAAGCAAGAAGTTCATGATAGAGTTTGCCATGGCACAAAATAAGGATATGATTCGTTTAGCAGCTGATCTTCTTAGTGATAGTATTGTTGATGGACCAGGACTTCGCACCGTTATTTGGACACAAGGTTGTTCTCATCACTGTGAAGGATGTCAGAATCCTCAAACATGGGATCATCAAGGTGGAGGATTAGTATCCATCGATGATGTTTGTCAAGCAATTGATGAATTAGAAGGACAAGACGGAATCACTTTTAGTGGGGGAGATCCTATGTTTCAAGTAGATGCTTGTTTAAAGATAGCTCAATATTGTAAAGAAAAAGGCTATAATATATGGGTTTATACAGGATTTACTTATGAACAAATACTAGTTATGGCTAAGAAGAATAAAGCTTATCTAGAATTCTTAAAAATAATAGATGTCTTAGTTGATGGAAAATTTATTTTAAAAGAAAGAGATTTAAATCTATTATTTAGAGGAAGTCGTAATCAAAGATTAATTGATGTTCCTAAAACATTAGAAACAGGAAGAGTAATTGTATTAGATGAATATCAATATATGGAAGAAAAGTATTTTCAAAGAGTACCTATGTTTGTTTAAAAAAGACTTTTAGTCTTTTTTTCTTTCTATTTCTATTATATAATTGCTATGAAGGAATTATTTTATTGCTAGAAAGGAGGAAAAAATGATCCAAGAGCAAATTAATACTTATTTTAAAGATTATAAAAGTAAAGCGGTTGGAATTATTTCAGATAAACAACATATATTTGAAATTGAAAAAGATCGTTTATTTAATCATGATGAAAAAGTTTGTGAATTAACAGGTGAAATGTTTCCTCATTTATCTAGTCGATTAGATGAAGCAAATTGTATTTATTACTTTTGTGATGGATCAACAATTCTTTTCTATCTCCCTGATTATATTACTTTTAATCAGTATTCTTTTCTATCTTTAGCATTAAAAGATATTGTTCGTTATAACAAGACTTATAAACATCCTATTGAAATTAATGTTGTTTGTTCTAATAACAAAGTAAATTTTGATGAGAATATGAATATAAATGAAATAAAAGATCAATTATCCATTATTAAGAAGAATTACCTTTTTCCTAAAAGAGAAGAAGTTTTGATAGGAGAAGAATTAGATAATAAAACAATTTTATCTAATATTCTTTCTATGAGTGGATTAGATTCTATACTAAACTCTGAAGATTTAGCTAATTCCTTTCGTTTCCTTTTGTCTTTGTATAAAGATAATTATTATAAAAAATATATTAATCAATTATTTCCTAATTTTTCTATTTTTTCTGATATTGGATATTATGATTGGAGTGAGATTCATCAAGAAATTGATGAAGATTTGGAAAAGGCTACCAAATATCAGGATTATTATCCTATTCTGTTAAAAGGAGTAAAGTTTTCTTTGGAAAAGAGTATTCAATATTACAAATATAAATATTCTATTTATGAATCTTTTAATGATAAAAAATATCAAAAAGAAATGATGCATTGTAGTGAAGTAATTGATAAATATGAAAGATTATATCATTCAATAAATGATAAAGATGATGATAAAGAAAACCTTCCTATCGGAAAGAGAAGGTAAATATATGGTGAAAAGATGTAATTGGTGTAATAGTAAAAATCCTCTTTATGTTCGTTATCATGATGAAGAATGGGGAGTCTATTCTCAAGATGAAAACTATTTATATGAGATGCTTATTCTAGAATCCTTTCAAGCAGGTCTTTCTTGGGAGTGTGTATTAAATAAAAGAGAGGATTTTAGAATCGCTTATGATTTTTTTAATCCATTATTAGTAAGTCAATATGATGATAAAAAAATTGATGAATTACTTAGTAATTCGAAAATCATTAGAAATCGATTAAAGATTAAGTCAAGTATTCAAAATACAAAAATATTTCTTCGTATTCAAAAAGAATTTGGAAGTTTTTCTAATTATTTAGAACAATTTACTAAAGGGAAAATTATTTATGAAATAGGAAAAACTACAAATCCATTATCGGATAAAATTAGTAAAGATTTAAAAAGAAGAGGAATGACATTTGTGGGAAGTACTATTATTTATTCCTATTTACAGGCAATTGGAATTATATATTCTCATGAAAAAGATTGTTTTTTTTATCGAAAGTAATTTTATAGTTGCGGAATATATTTAATTAGTGTTAAAATAAATATAGAAATGATGAAAGAAGGTTTGATAATTATGAAAAAAAGTAAATTATTATTGGTATTACTAATGTTAGTAGGAGTTATTGTCTTGAGTGGATGTGAGAAAGGTGTTTCTGCCGTTTGTAAAAAAACAATTGAGTATGAAAAACAAACAAATGAAACAATTGTTACTATGAAATTTGATGATAATCAAATTCTTAATAAGGAAATTACTAAGGTTGTTGAAAAACATTTGACAGAAGATGCTTATAAGAATAAGAAAGAAATCTATGATGATTATTATAATAACTTAGAGAATAAAGATATTAAGTATACTTATAATGATAAAAAGAAAACAGTTATTGTAGAAACTACTTCTGAGTACAATTTCTCTGATTCTGACAAGAGTGAATATAAGGCTAATAAACATATTTCTAATTATGAAGAAATGGGATATACCTGTACTATTAAAGGTGCTAGTAGAAAAAGTTTAGGATTAAAGTAAGGAAAAGAAGCTAATCTTCTTTTTTTTGTGTTAGTATGGTAAAAAAAATTTATATTATGGGTTGTCCTGGAAGTGGTAAAACAACTCTTGCTAGAAAACTGGCTAGAGAATATAAGATTTCTTTCTATGAATTAGATAAAATTGTTTGGGATGATGATAATCATGTTAAAAGAGAAAAAGATGATATTTCTAATAGATTTCATAAAATATTGAGAAAAAAATCTTGGATTATAGAAGATGTGGGTAGAAATTCTTTTATTGATGGAAGAGTTGAAGCAGATATTATCTATTATATAAAAATTTCAAAGATAAGAGCTTATTGTAGAATATTAAAAAGATGGATAAGACAAAAAATAGGAAAAGAGGAGTATTCCTATCCTCCTTCTTTACGTCAATTATTCTATTATCTTTCTATTGTTCATTCTTATTTTAAAAAAAAGAAAAAGAAATTAAAAGAATTAGAATCCTATCCAGATAAAGTAAGATATCTTTCAACTAAAGACTTGAAATATTTTTCTACTACTAAAAAAAGTATGATATAATCATCTTGAAAGGAGTATATGATGATGAAAAAGACGATTCAATCTCTACTACTTGTTATTGTTGTTTTTGCACTAGTTTTCGTTATGACTGGTTGCAAAAAGAGTGAAGGTATTGTTGGAAAATGGGCATTGGGATCTTATGTTTATACTTTTAATGAAGATAAGACTTGTCAATATGATGCAGCTGGTACAATTATGAAATGTACCTATGAAATAAATGGAGATAAGATTTCTATTCTTTATGATGGTGATACCTTACCATTTGAGACAACATTTACTATTGAAGGAAATGAGTTAAATATTAGAGATTCACTAGGAAATGATACTATTTATACGAAAAAATAGTAATATAAGAGTTGTAAACTCTTATATTTTTTTTATGAAAAAATTAATTAAAAAAGCAATAGTAAATAGATTTATGATATATTATTGTAAAAATAGATAATAAGTGTGATGAGGTGATAGATTATTAGAAGGATAAGATGAGGTTTAGAAAGCAATACAAAAAAGAAAGGAATTATTATATGAAGAAAAAAATATTTAAATTATTTTCAATTTTTGCACTAGTTTTATTTATGAGTGGTTGTGTAAAATATAACGTAATTATTAAAATAACTAGTGATAAAAAAATGGCTATGGAATTAATCATAGCAACTTCTAAGTCTTTACAATCTAATACAGAAGGGGATACTACTAGTGATACAGATACGACTACTGATGATGAATCTACTGAATCTGATGAATCTTTGAAAAAGTTAGAAAAACAAGGATGGAAATTAGAATCTTATGAGGATGATAATTATGTTGGTAGTAAATTATCTAAGAAATTTGATAATATCGATGATTATTCTTCAGACAAAGAAACATCATTTGATCTTAATGCTTTAGTTGAAGATGGAGAAGAATCTAAATATATCTTTACTAAAAAAGTAAAAGATGGAAAAACGATTTACGTTGCGAAATTTAAAGCAGATACAAATACTGGTATGACTACTGATACAGATACTACAACTGATACGGAATTAACAGAAGAAGAAAAAACATTACAAAGTCAAACAGAAGCTTTAACATCACAAATGCTTCAAAATGCAGATTTAAAGGTTTCTATAGAAGTACCATCTGTAATTAGTAGTAATGCTACTACAGTTGATGGAAATAAATTAACTTGGGATTTAACCAAATTAAATAGTAATTCTGACATTGAATTTGAATTTTCGTTAGATGGTAAGAGTAATGGTAAAGGAAATAGTGAAAGTAGTGAAGGTGAAAAGAAATCATTACCAATTATTCCAATAGCTATCGGTGGAGGGCTTGCTTTACTTTTCATTATCATTATCATCATCGTTATAGGAACTAGAAATAAAAAACCAAAAACAAATCAAGTTACAAATCCTGTAACTGCTACACCTAATCAACAAGCACCAACTACTCCAAGTGTTCAAGCGCCTACTATGGGAACTTCTACACCAGTAGTTGAAACACCAGCTCCAGTAGTTGAAACACCAGCTCCAGTAGTTGAAACATCAACTCCAGTAGTTGAAACACCTGCTCCAGTAGTTGAAACATCAACTCCAGTAGTTGAAACACCAGCTCCAGTAGTTGAAACACCAGCTCCAGTAGTTGAAACACCAGCTCCAGTAGTTGAAACATCAACTCCAGTAGTTGAAGAACCAGTTATAGAAACTTCTATACCTGTAGTAGAGAATTCAGAAGATATAAAATCTGAAAATAATATGTAATTAGACTAAACTCGTTTTTGAAAAAGAACGAGTTTTTATGACAAAAAGAAAAAATTATTCATTTTATGTTTCAAAAATAGATTATTTGATTTATAATCAGAATGAAAGGAGTACGAGTTATGAAAAAATTTGTTTATTCAATGATTTTGATAGTATCTTTAGTTTTGTTAGCGGGTTGTAATCTTCCTTTTATGGGAGATAAAATTGTATGTTCTGGTGAATATAAAGATGATTCTATGAATTTAAAAGCAACAACAAAAGTTACCGCAACTTTTAAAAATGACAAAATAAGTAAATTAGATGCTTCTATGACATTTGATAATGAACAATCAGCTTCCACTATTTGTAGCTTATTTACCATAGCTAATAATTATGCAGAAAGTGAAAAAGATAAGGTAAAATTTAAGTGTAATGGAAAAACAATTTTATTATACGATTATGCAGAAATTGTTGATAGTGAATCAAAAGAAGAATTAAATAAAATGACAAAAGAAGATTTTAAGAAAGCAATGAAAGAACAAGATTTAACTTGTAAATAGAAAATCCCAGTTTAAGTATTATCTTAAATTGGGTTTTCTTTCTTAGGTAATATGAAATAGTAGAGGTGTTTTTATGAATCTATATATTGTAAGACATGGGGAAACAGATTGGAATGTGGAAGGTAGATATGCAGGACAAATTGATGTTCCTTTAAATCAAAATGGAATTAAGCAAGCAGAAAAAATTAAGGAAAAACTAAAAGATATTTCATTTGAAAAAGTATATTCTTCAACTCTTACAAGAGCAATTACAACAGCAAAAATTATAAGAGATGGAGATATTATTACCGATGAACGAATAATGGAAAGAAGTAACGGAGATTTAGATGGTAGATTAAAAACAGAAGTAAAAGATTTAATTGATTACAATAATCCTTATGAAACTAGATATCATATTGAATCTATCATCGATTTTAGAAAAAGAGTAGAAGATTTTTTTGATGATATTACTTCACTTACTGATGAAAATATATTAGTAGTTACTCATGCAGGAGTGGGAATCTATGCTCGATGTTATTTTGAAGGAGAACCTTTAGATGGCGACTATAGTAAATATAAGATTGGTAATTGTAAAGTATTACAATATCATATATAAAGGAAATGAGATTTGATGAAAATAATTTTAGATAAAGTAAAAGAAAATGATAGTGAATTATTATTTCGATTATTAGAATATTCTCTATTTGAAGAGAGTTTTTATGATGGTAATGAAATGAATCAAGAGGGTATTTTTGATTATCCTGATTTTTCTCTTTATTATACTTCACAAGATAAGGAAGCTTTCTTCATAAAAGATAATCAAACAAAGAATTTATTAGGTTTTATTATGATAGATAATGTTACTAATAAGCATCAAATAAAAGAATTTATGATTCTTCCTAATTATAGAAGAAAGCATATTGGAAAAGAAGCAGCTTTCCTATCATTTAATCGATATCATGGTGATTGGGAAGTATCTCCTTCTATGGGAAGTAACACAGCTCATCATTTTTGGAAAAATGTTATTCAAGAATATACCAATCATAATTATCAATATCAGAATGGGATTTTTAATTTTAATAAATGATTATATTAACTTTATTGTTTTTTCTTATATGATTTAAAACATATGATATAATTAATTTGTCATATATTATTTTGAATAAGGAGGAATGCTTATGAAAAAGAAATTAGTATTATTAATAATTATTTTGTTAGGATTATTTACGATAACAGGATGTTCTTCTACAAAAGAAAAAACGAATAATCAAAAAGAAAAGAAGGAAGAACAAAAAATAGATGATACTCTTGTTACGGTTAATGGAGTAGAATTACATATGAATCAAGAAAAAGAGTTTAAAGGAATCAAATATACTATTACAGATGATTTAAAGGAAGCTGATTATGATCAGTATATCCAATATTATTTGTACCAAGATTCAGGACCTAATCTATTATTCTTTAGAATTTTTTACTATGAAGGAAAAACACGTGATGAAATTAGAAATGATTTAGCAATCGACAGTAGTTTAATAGAAGAAGCAGGAAAGACGGATAATGTTAATTATACATTAATTGATACAAAGAGAACAGATGGGACAATTCATTATTATATGATTGATAAAGATAATATTACTTATGTCATTAATTTTGTATCTCAATATGATATAAAAGATTTTGAGAAGAAAGTATTAAATTCAATTAAATTGTAAAGGATAGTTTTTATGAAACAGATTGTTTGCTCTATAGAAGTAGTATTGTTATTATTAGGAATAACTGGTTGTGGAAAGAAAATAGAAAAGGTGAATACAAATTCTTCTAATGATGATGCGAAGAATGATTTGATTTCTAAATGTGATATTGTTGTTCCAGAAGTATATCATTTGTATCAATCAAATCATAGTAATCCTATTGTAGAGGGAATCTGTTTACGTGAAAATTCTGTTGAGTATACTGTTTTTTTGAAAGCATATGAAAAAGTAATTTATAAATATACTTATTCTTTTAAAGAAAATAAAGTAAGAACTCCTGATAATGATAATTATAATACTGAAAAATATGAGGAATATGAAGAGAAATGTAAAGATTATGATGCCGATGGTTCTACTAAAGGGACTTGTGCCAATCATCTATATATCTTATCTGATTATGAAAAAATGCTTGCAATGACAGAAACGATTCCTCAAACATATATGAAAATTGATATAACAAAATTAAATAGGGTATGAATGATAAATAAAAAAGAAAAAATTCTTATACTTATTTCTTATAGTAGGATTCATTATTCTATCAGGATATAGTAATAGTAAAATAGAAGAAATTACAAATAATGGTAATAAAGAAATTACGATTGATGGAATTAAATATAAGACATCTGATTCTTTTGAAAAAGATTTTAAAGTTAACACTACAACTTATTCTATTTATAAGGATAAGAATGGAGATAAATATGATTTATCTAATTTAACTTTTCGATTGGATGTTAATATAGATGACATGAACTTACAATCTAAGATAGATAGAGAAAAAGAACTTGTTATGAATAAAGATAATTTTGAAAATGTTCAACAAAGTCAAAAAACACTGAATGGAATAACATGGGATTATTTTTCTTTCTACAACAACTATGATAATAATCGTTTTCAAGAGCATCTATATATGACAGAAAGAAAAATAGATAATTATTATTACGTGTATAAAATCTATTTTTCGTATGCAGAAGGTATTGAAGATTTTGAGGAATCATTTATGAATTCTATTTCATTTGAATAGAAAAAATTGATATTATGAGGAGTGATATTTATATGAAAAAAATAGGAATAAGTTTATTAATTATAGTATCTTTATTGATGATTCCAGGTTGTGGAAATAATCAAAATACAAATAATAAAAGTAACAGCAATACAAATAAGGAAGAGAATAAGAAACAAGAAGAAAGGGAATCAATTAAGAATCAAGAAGGATATCAAGAAGGACAATATTTTATAGATGATTTAACTTTCAGTTTACCTGATGGATATACTCTAGATGGTGAAGATCGTTATACTTATCGTGATACTAGTAATGCCCTTATTGTAGAATTATATGCGGATGATAATATTGAGAATTTAGATGCTTTTATTAAAAAAGATACTCATTCTTTTTATCCTACTATAGAAGAATTAAAAGAAACTGTTATCAATGGAAATACTTGGTTAAAAGGAAAAACGATTGATAATACAATTGTGTATTATATTAAAGATGGTAATAAAGCATATTCTATTATGCTATCTCCTGTATTTACAACAACTGGAATGTTTGATAGTTTAGTTAATACATTTGAACCAAGTTTATATTTTAAATTAAAATAATATTTATTATTACAAATGAGGTGTTGATATGTTATTACGAACATATAAAGAAGAGGATGCTGAAAAAATATTAGAATGGATTAATAACGAGAGAGAATTTAGATTATGGACTGCTGATCGATATGATACTTATCCAGCAACTCCACAGGATATCAATAAGAATTATTCTCAGTGTCAAGAAATTTCCAATTTCTATCCCTTAACATTAGAGGATGATGGTAAAATAATAGGACATTTAATATTAAGAAATCCTGGTGATGATAATGAAGTTGTTAGAATGGGATTTATTATAGTTGATAAAAGTATCCGTGGAAAAGGATATGGTAAGAAACTTATTAATACTGCTATTAGGTATGCTAAAGAGAATTTAGGAGCAAAAGAGATTAATTTGGGTGTATTTGTAAATAATGTTTCTGCTTTTCATTGCTATGAATCAGTAGGATTTATAACAACTAGGATAGATAAAAATGCCTATCAATTTTATGATGAACAGTGGGATTGTGCTGAAATGGTTCTTAAAAAAACGAATGGAAGTTGATTAACAGATATTGAAGAAAAACTTTGTTAAAAGGAGGGTATTATGGAAATAAAAGAAAAATTTCTACATGATTTTCCGATTTTTGAAGGAGTAAAAAAAGAACCTTATATCATATTATTTGATGCATACACTGGTCAAGGAAAAAGCTATGTTTCAAAAATACTATCTGAATTGGATCATTCTATCATACTTAATAATGATGAAATTAGAAAATGGTTGAACGATTACAGTGATAAAGGAAATATCAAAAATGAACTACAGAGATATCGTTTAGAATTATTATTGAAAAATGGTAATAGTGTAATTATGGATAGTTGTTTTTGTCATAATTGGAAAGAAAAAAAGAAGTATTATGACAGTTTAGGTTTTCATTATTACACTATTAGACTTATATGCGATGAAGAAATAGTAAAGAAAAGATTAGATAATAGAGTAGATGAATATTCTATTGCGGATTACCATGATTATTTATGGATGAAAGAAAATGTTTCTAGAGTTGATGATGAATTAATTGATTATGAAATTAATACAGAAAACAATGTAGAAATACAAGTAAAAGAATTTATTAAGAAATATCATATCATTGAAGAAGATTCTAATAAATCCATATAATTACGAAAAAAGAGGTGATTATAAATGACAGAGGATGAATTATTGGAATATTTTAAAAGTAGAGAATTAAATAGTAAAACTAATCATATGATTATTGTTGGAGAAAAATCAAACTCGTTATTAGATGATATACCCAATGTAACAGATATTTCTTTTGTAGATGATGTTATTGAAGAAAATGTTGCGATAAATATCAAAATAGATTTATTAGATACTTCAGTTAAAGATATATTGACATATACTTTAAACAATTTAAAACAATTAGGATTTATTGATGAAAATATTGATTGTGTACTACCTTTTCATGATAAATTTGATTTATTTAAATTTAGAAGTATCTTACAAAATAATCATAAAGTAGTTCAATTGTTTTTTTATAATTTTGAAAATTTATCTGTCGAAGAGCAAATGTTATTTAATGAATTGTATTATTATAATAGTCTATATTTTAGTATTATTTCATTCATTAAAGATCATTTTAAGACATATTTTTTAACTCAAAATAGAGTTTTAGATAATAGAGAAAATTATCAAAAGTATGTAATAATGAAGCCTTATACATTAGTCAAAGATTGTAATAATTAGGAATATTAAAACCATTATAGGAAGTTTAGAAAAGAGGTGAATATATGTCAAATAAAATAATAGAAGTTCAAAATATCAAGATAAATGTTACAAATATAGATGATAATGATTATTTTTGTATTTCTGATTTTGGTAAGTTTAAAGAAGGAAAATCTAAGGCTGATGATGTTATTAGAAACTGGTTAAGAAATAGAATCACTT
>CADBSF010000091.1 GCA_902797265.1 uncultured Erysipelotrichaceae bacterium | reverse complement strand
TTACAAATTCTAAATATTCTTCTTTTTGTTTTCTATCAAAATTATCATATACATTGGCTAATGATATTCCTATTGGATAACTAATTAATTTATATAATTCATCTCTTAAGCCTTCAACTTCTCGTACAAAAGAATGATATTTATAGTCATCATATTTATGATTTTTAACTATTTTTGCAGTAGTATTATCTAATGCTGTTTGCTTTCTTATATATTCTGGTAATAATGTCTTAATTTTTTCTAAGCAATTAACTGCATTTCTAATATTTAATAATTCAAATTGTTGTGCAAAAATGTCAAAACCAAAATCATTAATATATCTTTCTAGACACAATCTTCCAAACAATATGGATATTGTTTCATCATATATAGTATTAGAATGTAAATGTCTTTCATTATTAACTTTGGTAAATGACTTTATTCCATGTCCTAGTTCGTGAGAAGTTGCTAATATATCCATACCATTTCCTATATATGGAACATTTATCTCAACATTTTTAGTAACTCCTAAAGCCACTTCACTTATACAAACAGATTTTTCAACATCATAATCATGAATAAATTTAATTTTATCTTTTAGCATCTTCAGATATGCTAAATACAATCTTACATCTATACCTTTTAGCATATTACCTATATACTTAATTCCAATATCATTTGTTAAAAATTTACTATACATGGGTAATTCAATTTTAGAAGGTAAATCATTAATTACAATATCTGAATTACTAAAAGTATTTATAAACTCTTTTTTCCTTTCTTGCATTCCGTCCATAATAACCCCCAACAAATTGTCTTATATAATATCATAAAAATACGATTATTGCAAAAAAATCTTAATGAATAAAGACTAATTCCTTAAAATATGATAAAATAAACGTTAATTCGAGGTGATTGTATTGAAAATAAGTGAAAAATTTAAATTAAATAAAACACAATTTGAACTAGATTTTGTAGATATTGATATTGAAAAAGATATGCCTTTGTTCATTGATTCAAATCTTATAAGAAAGTATGATAGTGAATTTAGTTCAAGATTTGTAAATACTATGGATTCATTCTTCACATATTTAATAAATACTCTTTCAAATGGTCTTAATGATAAAGCTATGTATTTATGTTCACATTTAAGTGAAATTAATGAGACACATTTAGGATTATCAAGGGATATTTCACAAGGAAAAGGTGTTGGCCCAATTAGTGCGGAAAAAATTTTTGATGGATTAAAAAACAGCCAAGCAATTAAAGTTGGTGTACTTAAAAATATCGAAGATTTAAGAGTTTTGGTACATGGTTTTGATAAGGATATGTTGTCAGATATGTTGACTAACATATTAAAAAGGCATTTATTAGAATATACTATTATTCAATGCCAGCTTCATAATATTCCTTTAACACAAGATGTTCAATCAGGATACTATTGGAATGAAAAAAAATATCAATGGGAAAGCGAATATATGCCCAGACTAATAATTAATAATAAACCCATTTTACTAGTTCCAAAAAGAATAGTAAATTATTGTAATGAAGGTTCAATGGGAAAATATCGTCAACATTTTGTTCTTAACTTCTTGCAAGATGAAAATATTAAAAACAAAACTCCATTAGTCCAGCAAAGAAAAAAGACAAAAGAATTATTTGTTACTAAAAAAGACATTATAGAAAATGAACCAACAATGGATAAAGATTATTTAAGTAATTTTACTTTAAAACATCCTGAAATATTAGAAAAATTTAAAAATGAAAATTTAATAAAAGTAAAACCACTAGATGGCAATATTTTAGAAAGTATTAATATACATGATATATGTAATATACTTTCAAATGAGTTAAATAATATTCCTTATGGTTCTGAAAATGCATCTAATTTTCACAATTTAATGATAGGAATATTTGAATTACTATTATATCCTAATTTAATAAACCCTAAAAAAGAAGCAGAGATTAATGAAGGTAGAAAGCGCATAGATATATGCTTTACAAACGATTCACAGAATGGTTTTTTCACTTACATTCCTGATAAAGTTAACATACCTTGTCCTTTGGTTTTTATTGAATCTAAAAACTATAGTGGAGATGTTAAAAATCCAGAATTAGATCAACTTATTGGAAGATTTAGTACAAGAAGGGGAAAACTTGGTATATTGTCTTGTAGGAAAATAGATAATGAAAAATTATTCATTTCAAGATGTGTTGACAACTTTAAAGACGATAATGGTCTTATTATTCCTTTAACTGATAAAGATATACAAAGATGTCTTAAGCAAGGACAAAATTGTGGCAAAGAACTTGAAAGTATTTTATATGAAAAAAGTCAAATTATAATAAAAGGTTAATTTTTTGTATAAAAAAAAATTATTATATGGTATAATTATTTTAGTGATTAGTTGTTTATCAACTTTTACTATTAGGAGTTTCAAATAACCTTTGTTATCGCTCCATTTGTAAAAATCGTCGAACTATTTAGTTCGATTTTTTATTTTATTTTGTGTATACACTTGACTACATTAAACACATTTGCTATATTGTATACAGGTGATAACAATGCTAAAAAAAGAATTACTAGAGCAAGATAAAGAAACAATGAATTTAGAATATGAATTGATATGTGATTTTATTAAATTAAGACATGAACTTGGTTTAACTCAACAACAAATGGCTGATGAAGCCGGAGTTATAAGGGAGTTAATTGCCATTTTAGAAACAAGAAGAAAAACTCCTCAAATCACTACATTAATTAAATTATTGAAACCTTTTGGATACACAATAGGAATAAAAAAAATACAAAAGGAGAATAAAGATGTATAAGAACAATATAAAAGAACAAATAGTTGTAAAAGACCAAGTTATTAATATAATAAGAATTGATGATAAGGAATTTATTTCTTTAACTGATTTAGCAAGATATGCTGATGAAGATGATCCAAGATATCCTATTCAAAACTGGATGAGGAACAAAGATGTTATTTCTTATCTAGGTTTATGGGAAAGTATTCATAATGAAAATTTCAAAGGTGTCGAATTCGACACGTTTAAAAAT
>CADBSF010000090.1 GCA_902797265.1 uncultured Erysipelotrichaceae bacterium | reverse complement strand
TGGTGGAACTGAGGAGAATCGAACTCCTGTCCGAAAATAGAGCTACATAAACTTCTACAAGCTTAGTTAACTAATTATTATCATATAATTTCCAAGTAGTTAACGACCAAGAAATTATACTAGTTCTAAATTCTTTCTATTTACCGAACAATAAATAGCTATAACCTATAAAAATGAACCTCTTAAAAATCTCTAGGTAAAAATAATTAAGAAGCGCTAGCCTTTTCTAAATTATATGGCATAGCTAACAGCTTGGTTTCCACCAAACATATTAGCAATAGCATTTTTTACTTTTTCAGCATTTATTTTTTTGTGCCCGTAACGTGGACATTCGACTTGCCATCTATGCTCTCCCATTCCCGTCGAAACCAAATCAGCCCCATGTGAATGTATACAAATTATAACATAAAAGAAAAAAAAAAGAAAGAGCTATTGATATTTCTTCAAATTTTTCTTAACTTCTCTTTGAATATCTCTTTCTTTTATCGTTTCTCTTTTATCATAATTCTTCTTACCACGACAAATCCCTAATAAGATTTTAAATTTATTCTCTTTAAAATATCCTTTCAATGGAATTAATGTAAGACCGTTTTGTTCTATCTGTTGAGTAATTTTACGAATTTCTTTTTTATGTAATAATAACTTCCTACTTCTTGTCTCTTCATGATTAAATAAATTACCTTCTTTATATGGTCCAATATACATATTTAATAGAAACACTTCGCCATTTTTAACAATTCCATAACAATCCTTTATGTTACAAACACCTTGTCGAATGGACTTTATTTCTGTTCCCGTAAGAACTATTCCTGCTTCAATTTCTTCTTCTATAAAATAATCAAATTTTGCTTTTCGATTAAATATTTCCATGATATCACTCCCAAGTAAGTCCCCAAGTTAAATTTGGAAATCTTTCATTAACAATAGCTTTATATCTCTCATAATAAGAATCATGATTTCTTAATTGATCATCTGTAAGTTGTGGATAAGGAACAACCTTAAAATTATGATTAACACTTCCTCTTTTTACTGTTGTCGTATATACAAGCTCTGCTTTTGGATTCTCAACAGTATTGATAACCGTATCATCAATATCTACATGCTTGTGTAGAGTAACTTCAAAAGCAAGTCCCGTAAAATTATCAACATCATTCTGATCACTAATAAAATTACCTAGTGAATAAACAACAAATGTTTTTTGATCATTAATATATTCCACTGTCTCAATAACATGAGGATGTGCTCCTATAATTAAGTCAACTCCTAAACTAGATAGATAGTTCGCAATTTGAACTTGTCTGTTATTGACCTTAAAAGAATATTCAGTACCCCAATGCATCGCAACAATAACAAAATCAGCTTTATCTCTAACTAATGCAATATCATGAGCAGCTTTTTCATCACTATATTCATTATTTAAATAGTCTTTTCCATAAGGAGTAGATAATCCATTATTCTCAGTAGTATAAGAAATAAAAGCATATTTGATACCATTTTTCACATAAATCTGAGATATTTCAGCTTCTCTTTCTTCAGCGGAAATCCATTGTCCAGAATAAACAACAGAATCTTTTTTAGTCTTCCAATAATTAACAGAATTAATAACTCCTTTCTCTCCTTTATCCATAGTATGATTGGTAGCAAGAGATACCAGATTAAAACCAGCATCAATAAAGGCATCTCCAACTTCAGTAGGAGAATTAAATCTAGGATAATTAGATAATCCCATTTCTTTTCCACCTAATATAGTTTCTTGATTAAAATAAGCTAAATCATACTTAGAAGAAATAGGTTTTATAGCTTCTAACATTGGTTTAAAATCATAACTACCATCACTTTGTTTAGCATCTTCATAAACAGAACTATGGATTAAAGAATCTCCTACCATAAATATTTTTGCTTCCATGTCTTGAGGTTTCTTTACTTCTTTTTCTATTAGCTTTTTTTCTTTTGATTCATGACTAGCATTAGAAATAAAATAATCATAAGATAAAATTCCCAAAGCAACAAGCAATAAAAATACTACAAAAAAACGTGTCTTCTTTTTCAATTTTACCTTCTTTTTACTCATACTTATACCTTCCTAACTACTTCAAAATCAATTGTTTTATCTTCTTTAGAAGCTTTAACAACTTTTACAAGAACCCTCTCTCCAATAGTATATTTTACATGAGATCTTTCTCCTGTCAAGGTTAAATGTTCTTCATCAAAATGAAAGAAATCATTCATATCCTTAATTGGTACTAAACCTTCAATTAAATTATCTAATTCAATAAACATACCAAAACTAGTAATAGAAGAGATAATACCCTCATATTCTTCTCCAATATGTTTCTCCATATATTCTGCCATCTTCATATCTTCTACTTCTCTCTCACAATCAACAGATGCCCTTTCTCTTTCTGAAGAATGCTCTGATATATAAACAAGTTTTTCTTCCCATTTATGAATAGTAGCCATATCTATTTTACCATCAAATAAATAAGTATGTAATAAACGATGTACTGTAGTATCAGGATATCTTCTAATTGGAGAAGTAAAATGAGTATAACAATCACTAGCCAATCCATAATGTCCTAAATTTTCAGGTCGATAAACAGCCTTTTGCATACTTCTAAGTAATAACGAAGATAGAATTTTATATTGTGGTTTATCCTCTAATTGAGATAATATTCTTTGTAATGTAGTAGGATGTAAATCCTTTACATCTCCAGTGATATGATAACCCAAACTACTAACAAAACCTAAGAAACTTCTAATTTTCTCTTCCATAGGATATTCATGTACACGATAGATAAAAGGTAAATTCATAAAATAAATATGAGTCGCAACGCATTCATTAGCCGCAATCATAAAATCTTCTATTAATTTTTCTCCTACTCCTCTTTCTCTTAACACAACATCTGTTGGAACACACTTCTCATCAACAATAATCTTTGCTTCATCGATTCCAAAATCAATATATCCTCTTTTTTCTTTCTTTTTTCTCAATATCTTAGCAAGTTCTGCCATTAATTTTAAATCTTCAACATAATCAGTATATCCATCAACAGTTTCATTATTCTCTAAAATACGATTAACATTCTTATAAGTCATTTGAATTCTAGAACGTATTACACTAGGAAAAATCTCATAATCAAATTGTTTTCCACTAGAATCAAACTCCATAACACAAGATACAGCTAAACGATCCACATTAGGGTTTAAAGAACAAATACCATTTGATAATTCATGAGGTAACATAGGAATCACTCTATCTACTAAATAAACACTTGTTCCTCTTTCCATTGCCTCATTATCTAAAGGACTTCCTTCTTTTACATAATAAGCAACATCTGCTATATGAACACCTAATTGATAACGACCATTAGATAATTTCTTAATAGAAATAGCGTCATCTATATCTTTGGTATCATCCCCATCTATAGTAAAGATAACTTCATCTCGTAAATCTCTTCTATTACTTAAATCACTATCCAATACTTCCATAGGCATAGAAGCAACTTCATCTTTTACTTCTTTAGGAAACTCTACATTAATATTATATTTATAAATGATAGATAATATATCAACTCCTGGATCAGTAATATGACCAATAATATCCACAACATGTCCTTCCCATAATCCATTATTATCAATCTTCTTATCAAGTTCTACTACTACTTTATGACCATCTACAGAATTTAAAGATTTCTCTGGAGGTATAATAATATTTAAAGTAATTTTATTATCATCCAATTTAATATGACCGATTCCTTTATGATCAAAAGATATTAAACCAATATATCTAGTAATTTTTCTCTCTAATATCTTTAATACTCTACCTTCTAAACGATCTAAATTCATCTTACTAATAATTTCAACTAGTACCACATCATCATGAATTGCTCCATTCATATTATCATTAGATATAAAAATATCTTCTTCTAAAGAATCTACTTCTACAAATCCAAATCCCTTCTTATTAGCACGCATAACACCTTTTCTTAGATGACTATTTTCTAACATCATATATTTGTCTTTATTAGAATGATAAATAATAGCTTCATCCTCTAATTTTTTTAATTCTTCATTTAATAAGCTAGTATCTTCTACAGTGTTAATTTCTAACATATCTTGTAATTCATAAATATCAATAGCCTTAGAACAATTTGACAATACGTTAATAATATTATCTCTCATTTCTTATCACCCTCTATATTATTATACTGTATTTTTTTAAAGAGTACTAGTATTAATCAAAAGAAAAAGGACTAAATAGTCCTTAAATAAACATTGATACTAAGCATATAGCAAAAAAGGCAAAACCTAAAATCATAGTAATTCTTGTAATAACAAGTTCTGAACCACGTTCTTTACGGTTAGAAAATAATTCACTTTGTCCTCCAGAAATAATTTGAGGACCGCCTTCAGCTTTTCCACTTTGTAATAAAACAATAATAATTAATAAAATCGAAATAACTAACAACGCTGTTTCCATACAATCCCTCCATCTCAGTATTACTATAATACCATAGAATAAATGGAAATGCAAATAAATTCAATAGAAACTAACGATTTAACTCTTCTTCAATTCTTAATAATTGATTATATTTACAAATTCTATCCGTTCTAGACATAGAACCTGTTTTTATTTGACCTAAACTAAGTCCAACAGCTAAATCTGCAATCGTTGTATCTTCTGTTTCACCAGAACGATGAGATATAACAGTTGCATAACCATTTGCTCTAGCAAGTTCAATAGTCTCTAATGTCTCAGTAATAGTACCAATTTGATTTACTTTTAAAAGAATAGCATTTCCAGCATGATGATCAATTCCCATTTGAAGACATTTTTTATTAGTAACAAATAAATCATCCCCAACTAATTGAACTCTATCTCCAATTCTTTCTGTAATCTTTTGGAATCCATCCCAATCATTTTCATCTACAGGATCTTCAATAGAAATAATTGGATACTTCGTAACTAATTCTTCAAAGAAATCAATTAATTCATCTGTAGTTAAGCTTCTTCCTTCTCCAACTAATTCATATTTTCCATCTTTATAAAATTCTGAAGCAGCAACATCAATTCCTAGACAAACATCTACCCCTGGTTCATACCCAGCTCTTCTAATAGCTTCGATGATTAATTCAAATCCTTCACTATTACTTTGTAAGTCAGGAGCAAATCCTCCTTCATCCCCAACTCCTGTGGAAAGACCTTTTTCATTTAATACTTTCTTCAAATTATGGAATACTTCTGCACCTACTCTTAATCTCTCTTTAATAGTATCTCTTTGAGGAATAATCATAAATTCTTGAAAGTCTAATTTGTTATCAGCATGAGCTCCTCCATTAATAATATTCATCATAGGTCTTGGTAATAAAGTACCTTCTCCTATATAACGATATAAAGGTTTTCCTGCTGCAATTGCACTTGCTTTCATCGCAGCCATACTAATACCAAGAATCGCATTAGCACCAAATCTTGATTTAGTCTCAGTTCCATCAAGATTTATCATAGCATAATCTAATTCTTTTTGATTAGAAGCATCCATTCCAATTACTAAATCTCTTAATGGTCCATTAACATTTTCTACGGCTTTTAAAACACCTTTACCCATATATCTAGATTTATCTCCATCACGTAATTCAAGAGCTTCTCTCTCTCCAGTTGATGCTCCAGAAGGAACAGCTGCTCTACCCATTACTCCATTCTCTAAAATAACATCCACTTCAACAGTTGGATTACCACGTGAATCAATAATTTCACGTCCAATAACATCTATTATTTTCATATTATACCTCCATTTTTTATAGTTAATATTATATCATTGAATATCTTCATTGTCCATATGATTTAAGATTTCATAACTCCTATCGATAATATAATTACTTTTATTATTATATATTTCTACTTTACCAGGTTCTAGAGAAGACTTTAATAAATGATTCTTTTCCAATTGATGAAAGACTTCCCTTGCAACACCATTACTTCCATCAAATAATTGAATAGCAGGAAGTACTTCTAATATTTCTTTTTTGATTAAAGAATAATGAGTACATCCCATTATTAAAGAATCTACTTTTCCTAAATAAGGACTTAATATTTTTATAAGTAGTTGATTAATTCCTTCTTTGTCATCTTCCTCAATCAAATGAGCTAAATCTTCTCCTGAAACATTAATAATTTCATGATTATCATCCGTATATAATTCTAATAATTCCTGAACTCTTTTTGATTTCGTAGTATAAGGAGTCGATAATAAGATAGAATGATTAGAATGATAATCATAACATACTTTAATAGCAGGAACAGTTCCTACAAAAATAACATCAGGGTATAATTCTCTTAATTGACTCATACAAGCAGTAGTTGCGGTATTACATGCAATTACAATTATCTTACAACCTTTTTTTAATAGAATTTCTACTATCTCTTGTGATATTTTTAGTAATTCAGACTCACTTTTATTACCATAAGGGTTATGAAAAGTATCCTGATAATAGTAATAATCTTCATTAGGCATAATCTTCAATAACTCATGTAATATGGATAATCCACCAATACCAGAATCGAACAATCCTATTTTTTGATTCATAATGATCCCTTCTTTAAATCAAATACTTTATTTTTAAATTCTGCACCTCTAACTTCACATTCTTTATATTGATCCCAACTAGCACTCGCAGGAGATAATAAAACAATATCTCCATTAGATACAATATTTTTACATTGATCAAAAGCATCTACTAAATGCTCATATACATAAACATCTTTATGAATAGATTCTGCATATTGTTTTACTCTATCTCTACATTGTCCTATTGCGAGGATTGCTTTCACATGTTCCATATAAGGAGTTAACTCTTCAAAATTCTGACCTCTTTCCAATCCACCTAAAAATAGAATAATTGGTTTTTGAAAAGAAGATAAAGCTATCTGACAACATTTAATATTAGTAGCTTCTGTATCATTATAGTATTCTACTCCATCAATCGTATCTACATACTCTAATCGATGTTCAACCCCTCTAAAATTAGAGATTACTTCAACAATTATCTCATTACTAACACCATATTCTTTAACAGCCATAATAGAAGCCATACAATTTTCTACATTATGAATTCCTTTTATTTTGATACAATCAATATCAATTACTTTTTCATCATAATAATAAATAAAATTATCTTTGATATAACATCCAGAAATAGTATTTTTACTAGAAAAGTACTTTTTATGGCTTTTAACATCCTTAAGTTTTTTCATTACATCTTCATTATCATAATTCATAATAGAGATATCATTTTCATCTTGTTGATAAAACATTTTAGCTTTCACATCTTTATAATGATCATAGGTTTTCATAAAATCAATATGAGCTTCACTAAAATTAGTAAGGACTCCAACATGTGGATGAAAATGTACAAAGTTTTCTCCTTGTTGACAAGAACACTCAATTACAATAATATCTCCACTTTTTACTTCTAATAAAATACTGGATAAAGGATAACCTATATTTCCTGCTAAATGTACTTTATCACCAAAAGCTTTTTTCATAATTTCATAGGTAATAGTAGTTGTGGTAGTCTTCCCATTAGTTCCAGTAATTCCTATAATAGAAATATCTTTTGGTAATAGTCGATAAGCCATTTCTACTTCATTGATTACTTCAATACCAAGTTCATGAGCTTTTAAAACATATTTATGGTCAATTGGTACTCCAGGATTTTTTATTAAATAATCATAAGAAGAATCTAATAAATCATCAGGATGAGACCCTAATACTAAATGTACCCCTAAATTTCTTAATTCTTCTACTTGTTCTATATCCATTTTACTCTCATCACGAGAATCATTTAAAGTAACATCATTTCCTCTTTCTACTAATAATTTAGCTGCTTGATATCCACTTCTAGCAAATCCTAGTATAAATATTTTATTATTATGAAACATAATATCACCCCTATAAGTGTATCAAATTTCTAATAAAATGTATATTCAATTTGACTATAAAAATGAACAAAAGATGGATTGTATTGTTAGAATGGAAAGAATTATGGTATAATATAAACGATAGGAGTGGGAAAGATGAAAATTGTAAAATTATCAAAAGAACAATTTGATCAATTTGCTGAATCTCATAGATATAGAAACTATTATCAATCTTCTGAATATGCAAAAGTAATGATTAAGTTTGGCTATAAAGTACAATTTTTAGGAATAACGAATGACCAAAACAAATTATCTGGCGCCACTCTAATCATCTATAAAGAAGTTTTTATGGGAAATAAAATAGCTTATGCCCCTAGAGGAATCCTTTATAATTATGAAGAAGAAGATACTGTAAAAGAATTAACGGCTAAACTTAAAAAAGTTCTAGGTAAGCAAGGTTTTATGCTTCTTAGAATGGATCCTTATATTCCTTTAACAATTAGAGATTCAAATGGAAACATAATGAATTTCAATAATAAAGGTAATACAATAATAGATAATTTAACAAAAGCAGGATTTAACTACAAAGGAAAAACTTTATATTTTGAAACAGAAAAAGCAAGATGGGAAGCCTTAGTTCTACTACAAAGAGATATCAGAGAAATCTATGCAAAACTTGATAAAAGAACAAGAACGAAAATTAAAAAAGCTACCAATAGCGGAGTACAAATTATTAAAGACAATAAAAACAATGTAAATAAATTATATATGTTTGTTGGAAAAAAAGACAATAAACCTCTATCATTTTATAGAGAAATGTGTAGACAATTTGGAAGTAATATAGATATCTACTATGCAAGATTAAATACAGATACTTTTTTAATTAATAGTAGAAGAAATTATGAAAAGGAAATTGAATACAATGAAACACTAGCAAGTAAAGTTCAAGATGTAACATTAGATCCTCAAACAAGAAATACTTTCTTAAATAAGAAAATGGAATCTGATCGATTAATTGCTAACTACAAGAATAATTTATTATCATCTACAGAATTATTAAAGAAAAACCCAGATGGAATTATAGTGGCAGGAGCAATGGTTATAAAATATGATAAAGCTGCTTATATATTTACAGAAGGTATCAATGAACAATATGGATATATCAATGCAAATTATTTATTAAAATGGCAATTAATAAATGAATTTAATAATCAAGGATATAAATATATCAATTTAAATGCGATTGTAGGAGAATTTGAAAATCAAAATCCATATTCAGGCTTAAATGAAGCAAAATTAGGATTTAATGCAACAGTTACAGAATATATTGGAGAATTTGATATTGTATTAAACAACTTTACCTATAATCTATATAAAAAGATGAATAAAGGAAAATAAAAGTGGAAATCCACTTTTTTTTTACAAAAAAAAAGAAAAATCAATGGTTTGATTTTTCTTTAATTTCAATTATTCAACAACTTCAGTTACTGAACCAGCACCTACAGTTCTTCCACCTTCACGGATAGAGAATTGAGTTCCTTGTTCAAGTGCAATTGAGTGAATTAATTCAACTGTCATATCAACATTATCTCCAGGCATTACCATTTCAGTTCCTTCTGGTAAAGTAATAACTCCTGTTACATCAGTAGTTCTGAAATAGAATTGTGGACG
>CADBSF010000089.1 GCA_902797265.1 uncultured Erysipelotrichaceae bacterium | reverse complement strand
TTATCATTTTCATTATCGTATTCTTTTGTTTGTAAAAAATATAATTTATTATTATCTATATTTAATTCTTTAATACATGAATAATATGGTATTTTCCTTTTATCTAATTCTTTAATTAATTCGTTTTCTAAATTATTAAAATCTCCACAGTTAAAGATTACTTTTTCTACTTTAAAACTATCTACTAAATTAATTGCTTCTCCCATATGATCGTAATCTCCATGAGTAATAATTAAATAATTAATTATTCGTATTCCCTTACTTCTAAAAACTGGTAAGAGTACGTTATTAGTAAGAGAAGTTTTTCTAATTCCTCCCGTATCAATTAGAATGGTAGTTCTTCCCTGTTCTATTAAAGTAGAGTCTCCTTGAGAAACATCTAATATTGTAATGTAAATAGAAGAATCTAATAAAGGAAATAAATAATGGAAAATAAGAAGAAATACAAATAGAATAATGATTTTTCTTTTCGGAATAAAAAGATAGATAATAATGAATAAAAAATAAATCATATATAGAATTAGAGGTAATCTTTTAAAAATAACTTTACCAATTGAAATTTTGGATAAAAATAAGGAAGTATTTTCTAAAATAGAAATGGAAAAAGAATAGATTCCTTCTAATCCTGGAATTAATCCTACTATAAGACTGAATGGAAAAATAATAATACTAATAAAAGGAACAAAGATAAGATTATAAATAATACTTAAGAGATTAATCTGTTGAAAATGATATAAACTAATAGGAATACTTACCAAGAACGACAAAAGAGATACTTTTAGTAAAGAAATAAAATAATGATTTGATTGAATTTTTGATGAAGATAGCAATAAAGATAAACTAATTAGATAGGAATATTGATAGCCAACATCAAATATAGAATTAGGATTTAATAATAAAGAAATAGATAATATTCCTAAGAACAAATAAATAGGTTTAATGTAAAAATAATAAATAGAATTCATTTGAAAAAGAATATAAAATAAAACGCCTCTTACAATCGAGGGAGAAAATCCTACTAAAAAAAGATAACATAACAAAAAAATACAAGTTATTTGATAGATAGATTCTTCCTGAAATTTACTTCTTTTCAGTATTTTTTTAATAAAAGATGCAAGAAGAGAAATATGCATTCCACTTAACGCAAATAAATGACTAATTCCGTTTTCTTGATAACTATTTTTTACTTCTTGTTTTATTTTACTTTTATCTCCTAATAGAAAAGTTAATAGATAAGGATTTTTTAGATGAGATTTAATTATTTTTTTTCCTGTATATAAAATATTATTATTTCTTTTAAGAATCTTAATTTTTTTAATTTTCATAAGAAAGAAAATATTCTTTCTTTTTAAATATTCCCGATAATTAAATAAATACTTATGAGTATTCTTGTTTGGTAAATAGAATTCTCCTTCTACTTTTACTTTATCACCTAATTCTATAGAACTCTCTTTTAAATAGGTTCCTATTATCGATTCCTTATTCGTAATAGTTAGAACTGTTTTTTCTTCTTGTTTATCGATATTAGTAACTATTCCTGTAAAAGAAGTATCGGTAAGATAATATGATGATTTTTTAGGAAATGATAATCTTAAGAAAGTAATTAATATCGTAATTAACAATAGACCAAAATATAAATATTTAGAGAGTAATATCTTCCTTAATAGAAGCAAATAGATTCTCTCCTATTCCTGGTATATTTTTTAAATCTTCGATTGTTTGAAATGGTCCATTTGTTTCTCGATAATTGATAATATCCTGTGCTTTTGCTTCTCCGATTCCTTTTAATGTCTTTAATTCTTCTAGGGTTCCACTATTAATAGATATTTTCTTTGTACTAGATGTATTAGAATCAATACAAGCGTCATTTATTAATGCATTTTCGTCTATCTCTCTACATTTTTCTTGAACTTGTTTCTCTATCTCTTTTGTTTTTTTAAAGTCTTCTACTTGACTTCTACTATATACAATTATTACCATTTCATCGATTATCTTCTTACTTAAATTAATAACAGAAGTATCCGCATTTTCTGTTAATCCTCCTGCAAGATTAATTACATCAATTACTCTTGAATCTTTTTCTAAAGAATAAATTCCTGGGTTAATAATCTCACCTTTAATATCAACTTTTAATAATTCCTTTGATGGTTCTTCTTTCTTCTCTTTTGTTGATGATTTCTTTTCTAATTTATTTTTTACTAATACAATTTCCTTTTTATTTGTTTTTTTATTTGTAACTAAATAAGTAATACTTCCTCCTATCAAGATAATAATCAATGAGATAATAATAATTGCTTTTCGATGTCGATACTTAAAAGTCATGATATTCCCTCCCTATTTTATTATTCGAAAAAAAAAGATAGTTTTCCAACTATCCTATCTATTTTTTTCTTTTTTTATTTGTTTTACTTTTATTATAGGAGGAGAATCCATTACTTCAATATCATCTGAAATTCCTAAACTAATACTATTCATAAGTTTCTCTTCAATAGAATCAATATCATCAGAGACTACTCTTCCTCCAGCAGATTGAGCATTTCCTCCACCATATACTTCTTTCATAATTTTACCAACATTTACTTTTTTAGTACTTCTTGCTGAAATATGAATCGTTTTATCGTCTACATATCCTAAAGCAAATGCCGCATCAATTCCATAAAACTTTAACATTTTATCAGCTGATTTTGCATAATCTTCTTTTAGATAAATGGCTTTTTTATTATTTCTATTAAGAGTAAAAGAAACTTGAATAGGAGCAAGATTATCATCACTATATTTTTTGATAATCGTTCCATTAATAATTAAATTACTAATTCTACAGAAACTTTCAAATTCTTCTAAAAATAGATTATTTACATAATCAATATCGGCACCATTCTCAATTAATTTTTCAGCCACATCATGAGTCTTTGCTGAAGTATTTCTTTTAAACCTCTTAGTATCTAAACTAATTCCCGCTAACAAATAATTCGCAACATCTTTTGAGTATTTAATTTTAAAGGAAGATAGAAGTCTTGTTGTTACTTCACAAGCACTTGATACTTGAACAGAATTTAAAATATCATTTGTTACAATTGAATTATCATCTTCTTCATGATGATCAATAATCATAACGGATGAAAAATCTTCTATTTCATCCCCTATACATATCATATTCTTTTTATTGGTATCGGCTATTATAATTAAAGAATTCTTATTTTTTAAAGCATCAAATTCAGCTTTTTTTATAAACGAATACTTTCCTTTATTCTCATCAATAATTCTTTTTACACCAGACTCTATAATAGAAGGTTCATCATCTACAATAATATAAGATTTTTTATATCTAGAAGTAATTGTATATAAACCTATGCATGAACCAATCGAATCAAAATCTGGACTCTTGTGACCTAAAATAAATACGTTAGAACAATTTTTTAACTTTTCTTCTAATTGTTCTTTGAAATATCTAATTTCTTGTGAATTCATTCTTTCTTCCTCGCTTTAAAAAAGTAGCTTTAGTATACTATATTCTTTTTTCTTTTTCAATAGGTCAAATTATAATAATTATTCTAAAAAGTACAAAAGATTTAAGTAAACTTAAATTGCTTTGGTCGTTGTCTCCCAAAATTCCTGCTTCTTAGTAAAGGTAACCCTCTATCTCCACAGGCTTCAATTCCGATGATCACCACCGTACTCATTTTTTACTCTCTTATTTCTTAATTACCAAAACAATACCTTAATCCTTCAAATAGTATACTTTCACTTGTATTGATATCTCTATCATACTCTGATAAACACTTTTCACAGAGTCAAACTCTCATACTTAGATTTTCTCTTTGATTATCATTTGGATATAATCGAAACTTATATGCTCTATACATTTTTATTACCTCCTAATAACAATATATATACATTTGTTCTTGTGCCAAATACTTATTTTAAATGCACTTTCTTTATAAATGAAAAAGAGAAAAATTTTCTGATTCTTCCCTTTCCTATTTTATTATTTAAGTAGTAATTCTAGGAGACGAAGATTTTCGAGTATAATAACCTACTAATCTAGAGGATATATAAAACATCCTAACCCCTCCATTTACTGCATATATTTTGATACTAAAAATTTAGTATCATGGATAATCCTTGTTTTCCACAACTCTATTAAGCTATTAAAAACACCTAATTTTCAACTTAATACAAAACAATTGGAAAAATCTGGGTGGCCACCACTACAACTAGCCACAATTAGAGCCACCACTGCTGTTCACACCACAGCCCGAACCACCTCTACCGTACGCACCCACACCGCCATTCGCGCTCGCACCAGCATCTAGGCCGGAAACCGG
>CADBSF010000088.1 GCA_902797265.1 uncultured Erysipelotrichaceae bacterium | reverse complement strand
TTTATAAAATAAATATTGACATTAGTATTAATACTGTATTGTGCATCATGTGAAGTGTCATTGATGTAAATATGGTATCCGTTTCATAATAAGCTAAAGCAAAGGCTGCTCCTAAGGAACCATAAGAAATAATATATAAATAATCTGTCCATACAGTTGCTCCTGATATGACATGTGCTCCTCCAAAAATAAGAAAAGATAATAATACAAATATCCACTTATTTGATATCACATCTTTTAATGTTTTTCGAAAGGCAATTTCTTCTACAAAAGGAGCAATCATTCCCCCATCAATTAACATGAGAAATGGAAATACTTTAATCATACTTTGAATAGTATTCTCATTATTTGCGCCACCTGATGCAAGAAAGAATGCAAGAATGTGATTGGTAACTACCATAATGATTAAACCTATTAACCAATACTTGAAACCTGTATCTATATTTTCTACTAGATTATTTTTAAACTTTTTGAAATCTTCTTTTAATTCTTTTCTGTAAACAAAGAAAAATAAGAAAAACAAAATAATATTACTAAAACAAGATAAGGCAACTCTTGAAGTTGCAGACAAATTATTAACATTTAAATGTAGTAATTTGATGGGAATTAATTGTAAGTAAACACTATTCCAAAAAATCAAAAATACTAAGATGCTTCTCACTATTCTTTTTTGAATTTTCATTATACCACCATAATTAATATACCATACTTTTGTTATATTTTAAACAATTTGTCTTCTTTTTTACACTATTCGTGTTATACTAGAGTAAAGGAGAGGATGATATATGATAAATATTTTAGAAATTACCAATACTTGTTCTTCTCCTATCTTGGGTTATTTTTTGACCATTGCAAAAAGTATGGTTACACTTATTCAGCTATTAGCTCCTATTGTTTTAATTATCAGTTTAGTTATACGTTTTACTAGTTTATCGATAAATCCTGATGATCAAGAAGGAATCAAAAAAATAAAGAACTCTATACTTGCGTGTATTATTTTATTTTTTCTAGCTTTTATCATTAATATTACTATGGGTCTTTTGGATAAGTCCTTTACAATTAGTAAATGTTGGAATTCGATTCAATATAAGCAATCCTCTAATTTCCAATATAATGATGATGATGAAGAAAAAAGTAAAGTATTATTTAGTTTAGATGATTATGAAAAAGGAGAAGAAGAAGAACCTGGTCCTCCTGCTGTTCCAATTTCTAACAGTAGTGATGGTAGTAGTACAGATGATGGTTCTGATTCAACAGGAACTCCTGCTGTTTCAGGAAACCTAGAAATTCATTTTATTAATAGTGGCTCTAAAGTTGATGCCATTTACATCAAAGCTGGAGATAAATCCATGTTTATTGACGGTGGATTTAAATATAATGCTTCTGTTGAAATCAATTATTTAAATAAAATAGGAGTAACTCATATTGACTATTATTTAGGAACTCATTCTCATAAAGACCATGTGGAAGCAGCTCCTAAGATTATTAAAAAATATGGAATTAAAAATGTAATTGTTGCGAGAAATACTTGTGATGATTCAGGAAACAGTCCTTGTACTTGGTATACAATAAAACTTTTTGCAAGAGAACAAGGAATCAGCTTAGATGGAGTCTCTTATAGTATTATGAATCCTGGTAAAACAATGACTTTTGGAGATACCATGATTACTTGTTTAGGACCTAATAAAATCTATGAAAGTTTAGCTAGAGGAGATGGTTATCAAAACTATAATTCGATTATATTCCGTCTTGATCATGGTTCTAATTCTTTCTTGTTTACAGGAGATAATACTTCCCATAGTGAATTTAAAACAATTAATAGTAAGTATTCTGGAAAACTACAAGTAGATGTTTTAAAAAATGGTCACCATCATAGTGATATGGGAGATACTGTTTATAGTATGATTAAAGCAAAATATGTAATTTTTCCTACTAGCAATGGGAATCTTCCTACAAGTTCTATCATTAATTCTATTAAGAAAAACGGAGCAGAAAGTTATTATATTGTTGCGACTTCAAAACAAAAAAATGTTCTTGTTACTTCTTCAGGAAGTCAAATTGGAATAACTCCCAAATATACTCCATAAAATATTTGCATTTTATAAAAAGATATAGTATAATACATTTAGTTGCCGTTACTAGGAGATAAGAATTTCCGACTTACTCTTTGTTACGGTGTATTATCATAAGAAAGGAAGTGTTATAAATGGCTTTAACAAAAGATGAAAAGAAAGCTATTATCAAAGAATTTGCTAAGAACGAAAATGATACTGGTTCTAGTGAAGTACAAATTGCTATTCTAACAAAAGAGATTAACGATTTAACTGAACATTTAAAAGTACATACTCATGATTATCATTCTCGTAGAGGACTTCTTAAGAAAGTTGGTCAACGTAAGAATATGTTACAATACTTAGCAAAGAAAGATATTCAAAGTTATCGTGAAGTTATTAAAAAATTAGGTTTAAGAAAGTAGACACTGTTTTGATGTGTCTATTTTTTTTGAAAGAGAGGTATATGTAGTATGAAAAAGAAAATATTTGAACTAGATTTTCATGGTAGAAAAATAGTTGTTGAACATGGAGAACTTGCTAAACAAGCTGATGGTGCTGTCCTTGTTCGTTATAATGATACTGTTATTTTAACGGCTGCTGTTGTTTCTAAGAATGTTAACTTATTAAGTGATTTTTTTCCGTTAACTGTTAACTATCAAGAAAAACTATATTCTGTTGGTAAAATACCTGGAGGTTTTATTAAAAGAGAAGGAAGGCCAAGTGAAGCAGCTACTCTAGCAGCTAGAATGATTGATCGTCCTATGAGACCTTTATTTCCAGAAGGTTTTAAGAATGAAGTACAAATCATTTCTACTGTTTTATCAGTAGATCAAGATTGTTCTCCAGAATTAACAGCTATGCTTGCATCCAGTCTTGCTGTATCTATTTCTAAGATTCCATTTAATGGACCAATTGCTGGTGTTAAAGTAGGAAGAGTCGATGGAAAATTTGTTATTAACCCTACTCCAGAACAATTAGAAGTATCTGAATTAGATTTAACAGTTGCTGGTACAAAAGATGCGATTAACATGGTAGAATCAAGTGCAAAACAAGTAAGTGAAGATATCATGTTAGAGGCTTTAATGTTTGGACATAAAGCAATTAAAGAATTAATTAAATTTGAGGAGAAAATTATCAAAGAAATTGGCGAAGAGAAAATGGAATATGAAACTCTTGTACCAGAAGAAGAATTAATCGATAGAATTAGTGGATTAATTACAAAAAAAATGGATAAAGCTCTTCGAATAAAAGATAAATTAAAGAAATATGCAGCTATTGATGAAATTAAAGAAGAAATGAATGAATTATTTACAAAAGAAAATGAAGATATCATGAAAGAAGACGAATTAAAAGAACTTCTTGTAAAGGTACAAATGGTTGTCTCTGATATTGAATACAATTTATTCAGAAGTATCGTAGTAAAAGAAGGTCTTCGAGCTGATGGTAGAAAGATGAATGAAATTAGAAAACTATCTACTGATATTGATTTACTTCCAAGAACTCATGGATCTGCATTATTCACAAGAGGAGAAACACAAGCATTATCTATTACTACTTTAGGAGCTTTAAATGAACATCAAATTATTGATGGTCTTTCTATGGAAGATCAAAAGAGATTTATGTTACATTATAATTTCCCTCAATTCTCTGTTGGAGAAACAGGAAGATATGGTGCTCCTGGAAGAAGAGAAATTGGTCATGGTGCTTTAGGAGAAAAAGCACTTGCTCAAGTAATTCCTTCTGAAGAAGAATTCCCTTACACAATTCGTGTTGTATCTGAAATATTAGAATCAAATGGTTCTTCTTCACAAGCAAGTATCTGTGCTGGATGTATGTCATTGATGGCAGCTGGTGTTCCAATCAAAGCTCCAGTTGCAGGAATTGCTATGGGTCTTATTACTCATGAAGATCAATACACTATTCTAACGGATATTCAAGGCATGGAAGATCATTTAGGAGACATGGATTTCAAAGTTGCTGGTACAGAAGATGGAATTACTGCTCTTCAAATGGATATTAAAATTGCTGGAATTACAGAACAAATATTAAAAGAAGCTTTAGCTCAAGCAAAAGAAGCTAGAATGGAAATCTTAAAAGTAATTAAGAAACAAATTAAAGAACCTCGTCCTGAAGTTTCTAAGTATGCTCCTAAGATGGTAACATTCATGATTAATCCGCTTAAGATTAAAGATGTTATTGGTAAAGGAGGAGAAATGATTACGAAAATCATTTGTGAAGCTTCTAATGTTACCGAAGTTACCAACATAAATGCAGTTAAAGTAGAACTTGAAGATGATGGAAGAGTTATTATTTATCACTCTAATCAAGAAATTATTGATAAAACAAGAGCTATGATTGAAGAAATTGTAAGAGAAGTTGAAGTTGGAAAAATATATGAAGCAAAAGTTGTAAAAGTAGAAGACTTTGGATGTTTCGTTCAATTATGGCCTGGTTGTGAAGGACTTGTTCACGTTTCTCAACTTGCTCATGAAAGAGTTAATAAAGCTAGTGATGTAGTTAGTGTTGGAGATGAAATCATCGTAAAAGCTTTAGGAGAAGATAAAAAAGGAAGACAAAACTTTTCAAGACGTGATGCCCTACCTAAACCAAAAGAAAAAAAAGCAAAAAAAGAAGAAGAATAATTGATTAGTGAAGGAGATCTAATATGTCTGATTTATTAAGAACTATATTAAAATGGATAATTATAGCTATTGTAATTGTTTTACTTATTGTAGCCATTTCCAATATTGTTAATGTTGATAAAAAGAAAAAAGGTAATAAGAAAACAACAATTGAAACGACTACCATAGATCGTTCTTATGAAAAAGGTGAAAGTGATACCAATAATCAAGTATCAAGTACAAGTACAAATACAAATACAAATAATCAAGCATCTTTGATAGATACTCCAGATACATCTGTTAGTGATGTAATTACTATGTGTATAGGATTAACTTTAATAGGTTATGGATCTTATTATATTTATTCTAGAAAAAAAGAAAGCCAGGTTTTGTAAACCTGGTTTTTTTATTTCTCTTTTGGTAATCCTCTTTTTACATGTTTATCAATTAAAGCAATTGGTAAACAAATAATTGCTTGTAATCCTAATGTTACAAAATAAGTAATCCAAAAATCATCTAGAATGATCATTTGAAGACTAATTAGGGTATCAAATAAATAGAATAATACAATTGCAAATAAGTAATTTAAATAGATTAGAATAGTTGGAGACTTGGTATTATTTAATAAAAAATTAACAATAATTAAATTGATTAATTGACTTAAAATATATCCACAAAATTCTCCTGCAATATTAGTAAAATCTACTCTACCTGCTACCACATATCTCATTACTGCATAAAAAACAACTAATGATAAAGAAGATATGGAGATTCCCAATACACATTTCTTTACCCCATATTTTTTCATTATATAATTAGAAATTAAATATACAAACGGTAATAAGAATAACGTAAAAGATAAGGTAATTCCTTGATATTCAAAAGTATATGTCTTTAATGATTCCATTAAGATTAATACGGTTGTTAATAAAAATATATAGATCCAACTTTCATTCATCAATTCTTCATTGACGTTTTTCTTTCGCATAATATCACTCCTCTTTTTCTTTCTTTTCTATGATCTTACGTATCTTAATACTCCATCCCAACTATGTTTACTTGCTTTAATACTGATTTCATTTCCTTTTGAGTCACCATTTTTATTATCATAGTTATCATGAGCACCAACATTTTTATTATCTCCAACATACATCTCTGTATGTTTACCAATCTTTAATAAAACATCTCCTGGTTGTAATGTTAAACCTGTTTTTTTAGGATCTCCAGGTATCCATTGAAATCCACATTTTGTAAAAACTTGTTTCATATTTCTTGTACTACTAGCGCCAGCAGATTTTACCTTTATTCCTGCTTGTTCATATGCAGATATTACTAAGGAAGAACAATCATAATTGGGATTTCCCCATCTAGTATTTCGTGAATAACCATGAGAATTGTCATTAGCAATTCCAATAGCCCAATTAAGAGCTGATTGAATTTGTGAGTTAGCAGATGTTGCAGTTGTAGTAGTATCTGTTGCACTAGTAATTCCTAATAATTTATTTAAAGTTTCTCTATCTGAATTTTTATAACAAGTATAGATATCAGATAATAATTTACTGATTGTCTGAAGATTTGATATATTAGTATCCACACTTTTCTTTAATTGATCTGTTGCACTTTTGCAATTATCACATACAGGTCCTAAAAAAATCGATTCATCATTTAATTGATTCGCAATCTCATTAATCTTGTTCGAAGTTGATGTTTCTTTTTCTTTAAAACTATTGATAATTTCTACTCCATTATCAAACAACTGATAATCTGATACTTTTATTTCTGTTTCGCTCATAGTTTTCACATCCTTATTAACAAAGGTAGTTAATTCTATTATACAACATAATATAATTTTTATATAATAAGACGATTTATATGACTTTTATTTGACATTTTAAAGTAAAGAAAAAGATTATTAAGAATTTCTTAACAATCTATTTACTTTTTATGAATTTCTTCTATTATTTTTTCAATATGATTTCCATAATCAATAGAAGTATCAAAAATAAATTTTAACTCTGGAGTATGTCTTATTTGGACTCTTTCCGCTAATTTTGTTCTAATAAAAGGAGCTGCTTTTTTTAAAGCTAATTCTGTTGTTTCTTTTTTAGATTCATCTAACACCGTATAATAAACTTTTGAAAAACTAAGATCATTGGTTGTATCTACTCCTGTTATGGTAACAAATTTGATATCTTCATCTTTTATTTCTTTCATTAGAATCATACTAATTTCTTGTTGATAGGTATGATTTAATCGTTCTATTTTAATACTTGACATAATTACCTCTTTATTTCAACAAGTTCATATACTTCTACTACATCTTTTTCTTTATAGTCTTGCCAGTTTTCTAAAGTAAGTCCACAATCCATATCTTTCTTTACTTCTTTTACTTGATCTTTTTCATGTTGAAGAGTATTAATTGCTCCATTATAGATTACAATATCATCTCTTATTAATCTTGCTTTTGAGTTATTTTTAATCACTCCACTAGTTACATGACATCCTGCAATAAATCCAATTTTTGAGAATTTAAAGATTTGTCTAATCTCAGCAGTTCCTAGAACTTTTTCTTCAAATTCTGGATCTAGTAATCCTTTCATGGCATTTTCCATGTCTTCTACTACTTTATAGATAATATCATAGGTCTTAATTTCAATTCCATATTGTTTGGCAATCTCTTGTGTAGTTGTATTTGCTCTTACATTGAATCCTATAATAATAGCGTTAGAAGCAGAAGATAGTACGACATCACTTTCTGTAATTGCTCCTACTCCTCCACGAATTACGGATACTTTGACTCCTTCAACATCAATTTTTTCTAAAGCATTCTTAACAGCTTCTAAAGAACCATTGACATCTGCTTTTAATACAACTTTGATTTCTTTTTGTCCTTCTTTAATTCTTCCAAATAAATCTTCTAGACTTAGTCCACTGAAGTTGGTATCTTCATTCTTGGAACGTAGAAGTCTTGCTGCCGCAATATCTTTGGCTTGTTTTTCTGATTCAAAAGCCATAAATTTATCTCCTGCCGTTGCGACTTCTGAAATTCCTGTTACTTCCACTGGAGTTGACGGAGATGCTTCAACTATATTTTGTCCTTTATCATTCTTTAAAGTTCTAACTTTTCCAGCATAATTACCAATTACAATAGGATCTCCTAAACGAAGAGTACCGTTTTGAATTAGTAACGTTGCGATTGAACCAACTTTAGAATCTTTTCGAGCTTCTACTACAGCACCAGAGGCATAACGAGATGGATTGGCTTTATATTCTTGCATTTCAGCTACTAATAAAATATTTTCTAATAATTTATCAACGCCAATTCCTTTTTTAGCAGAAATTTGATTAACGATGATATCTCCACCCCATTCTTCTGGAGTTAAACCGTTTTCTACTAATCCCGTCATTATTCTTTCAATATTAGCTTCTGGTTTATCAATCTTGTTTATTGCAACAATAATAGGAACTCCTGCTGCTTTAGCATGATCTATTGCTTCTTTTGTTTGTGGCATAATTCCATCATCAGCCGCAACAATAATAATTACGATATCGGTAATTTGAGCTCCTCTAGCTCTCATTTCAGTAAAAGCAGCATGTCCTGGAGTATCGATAAAAGTAATCTTTTTTCCATTACAAGTTACTGAATAAGCTCCAATTGCTTGGGTAATTCCTCCAGCTTCTCCACTAACAACATCACTATTTCTAATATAATCAAGTAAAGTTGTTTTACCATGATCAACATGTCCCATAATCGTAACAACAGGTGGACGTGGTACTAAATCTTCTGTCTTATCTTCGATTTCATAGTTTTCAAAGTTAGAAATATCTCTTGTTTCTTCTTTCTTCACTACTTTATTATAATCAGCTGCGACTACTTCTACAGTATCATAATCTAAAGATTGATTCACAGAAGCCATAATTCCTAAGCCCATTAGTTTTTTTACTAATTCTACAGAACCAACTTCTAATAAACCAGCTAATTCTGTCACTGTCATTCCTTCTTTATAAAGAATAATATTTTCATCTTGAGCTACTTCATTACTTTGAAGTTTTTCACGATGTTTATACATTTTCTTTCTTTCTTTTAAGAAATCTTTCTTATTATTATCAGTCTTCTTAGCTTGTTTATTTTGTTTTACTTTTGTAAATTTTTGTTCATTATCTAAATCTATCTTCGTATGAAATGCCAATTCTTCTGCTTTATCCACTGCTTCTTCTTCTAGTAATCTTTCTTCCTCTTCTTCTAAAGATTCTTCTTCTGTATCTTCTTCTTGAAGAGCATTATCTAAAAGAGTAATACTAATATCATCTAATAATGAATTTTCATCTTCATAAGAGATACCTACTCTATCACATAATTTTTTGATTTCTTCTACGGAAAGATTTACATCAATTGCATAATCTTCTAGTGTCATCATCATGACCACCTCACATTTCTATTATTTTTCTTATTTCTTCATATACACTATCCTCTATTTTACATTCTAATTTTCTCTCTAATATCTTTGATTTTTTTGCTTTTTCTAAAACAAGTAAATCTTTTTTAATATAGGCACCTCTACCATTACATTTTCCAGTTTCATCCACTTTTACAATTTGTTCTGGAGTTCTAACAATTCTAATTAATTCTTTTTTTGGTAAAGATTCTTTCGTAATAACACAAGTTCTTAAAGGTATTTTTTTTGTTTTCATAAAAACCTCTATCTAAAGTTTATGCCTGCTTGTCTTGCTTGTTCACTTGTTTTAATATCAATTTTTTTGAATTTTGTTAATTTTGTTGCTAAACGAGCATTTTGTCCTTTTTTACCAATTGCTAGAGAGAAGTTATCTCCATCAGCAATTACTAATGCTTCTAATTTCTTTGGATCAGTTACTGCTACTGTTAAGTCTTTAGCTGGGGAAAGTGCATTTTCAATAAAGATTGCTGGATCTTTATCATATTTTACAACATCTAATTTTTCTCCATGTAATTCTGTGATAATTCTAGCAATTCTAGAACCTTTTTCGCCAATACATGCTCCAATTGGATCAACATTTGGTTTTTCAGAATAAACAGCTACTTTACTTCTATTTCCAGGATCTCTCGCAACGGAATAAATCATTACTGTTCCATCATTGATTTCTGGAATTTCTAATTCAAAAAGTCTTTTTACAAATCCATAATGACTTCTACTTAAAAGAATAAGCATATTTTTTCCATTATTATCTACTTTTGATACATATACTTTTATTTGAGAACCCATTTCTATTTTTTCACCAGGAATAATATCTTTCTTTGGAAGAATTCCATTTGTTCTTCCTAAATCAATAAAATAATTATCCGTATCTTCTAGAGCTACTGTTCCTACTAGTAATTCATCTTGCTTATCTCCAAATTCTTCCATGATACTATTTCTTTCTGCTTCTCTTATTTTTTGAATCACTACTTGTTTTGCTGTAGAAGCAGCTACTCTTCCAAAATCTTTTGGAGTAACTTCTGTATCAATAGTATCTCCTATCTCTAGAGTCTTATCAATCTTTTTCGCATCACTTAATTTAATTTCTGTTTCTTTATTAAAGAATGAAATTTGAGGTTTTTCTTCTTTATCTTTCTCTTCTTCCTCAGTTGACTCTTCCTCTACTACTTCTTCTTCCTTTTTTGTATCTAGTTCATCATCTAATGCATATTGTTCAAATAAAGCATCTTCATATTCTTCTTTTGTCATTTTATCATCTGGTACTACTGTTAAATAAGAATATACTTTAATATCTCCACTTTCTCTATCAAATAATACTTTTACATTTGTTTTTGAATTAAAATTCTTTTTATATGCTGAAGTTAGGGCTAATTCCATTGCACTATAAACAATTTCTGGATCAATATCTTTTTCTTTTACAATATTATCTAATGCTTTTTTAAATTCTTTGCCTTCCATTTTACACATCTCCTTTTTCTTTGGAATAAATATCTACTTCATCAATATCCTCTATTATGTTTTTTTCTTTATCTAATAATTTATTTATTATTCTTGAGGCTTCTGTTATTTTATTTAAATCGATTATTTCATTACTATCTAAGACGATATTTAATCTTTTTTTCCCTTCTTCTTCATCGATAAAACTATCTACAAGAAATACGTTTAAGTCTTCTATAGAATCTTTTATTAGACTTTCTATTTTCTCTTTCACGGTTCACCTCCCAAATAATAAGAGTGGGACTTTTTTTCCCACTCCTTTCTAGATGTATTATATCATAAAATCTTATATTTACAAGTCATTTCTAAAATTTTTCCAAGTTTTTAAAAGATTTTCTTCTTTTTGATAGATTCCTAATAATCGATTCTTCTTATTTTTAAATAATACTTTATTAGAAATATTCCATTCATTAACAAGAACTAGACCATTCTTAATTTTCTCTTCTTCTTCCTCATCTACTGTGATTATTGGATAATCCAATACTTCTTCTATCGTATGAATAATCGCTTCTCCTTTTTCTATTTCTTCTAAAGTATTGGTCTCTTCTAAGGATACTTTTCCTTGTTTCGTTCTAATAAGAGAAGTCATCGTTGCATAGGTATTTAACTCTTCTCCTATATCTCGAATGAGGCTTCTAATATAGCATCCCTTCGTTACAAGAGTTTTAAAAAGAAAAGTATTCTTATTTTCTTCTAATAATTCTATTTCTTTTATCGTAACCTCTTTTTTTGGTAATTCGATACTTTTATTTTCTCTTGCATACTCATATAATTTTTTTCCATTTACTTTGATTGCTGAATAGATTGGTACTTCTTGTAAGTATGTTTTTTGAAAAGATGAAATCATTTTTTCTAACTCTAAGTAATTAGGTAATTCTTTTTCTCCTATTACCTTTCCTGTACTATCAAGAGTGTCTGTTAATATTCCTAACTTTACTCCAGCTACATATTCTTTATCTTCTGCTGTTAATAATTCTACGATTTTCGTAGCTTCTCCGATACATACGATTAATACCCCTTCCGCAATTGGATCTAGTGTTCCAGTATGTCCTACTCTTTTGATTCCATAGATTTTTTTGATTCTTTCTACAACATCATAGGATGTCATATCTTTTTCTTTATGAATGTATAAGACTCCACTATATGATTTTAAGTATTCTTCAAGTGTTAAATGATTATCTCCTATTATTTTGGCAGGAATCTTTCCTACATATCGAATATGCCATGGTTCATAAGAATATCCCGTTATTTTTTCTTTTTCTTTTGGATATCTCAAAATAAAACCAAAATCTTTTAAATATTCATGAGTTTGTTCTAATAAAGTATAAGCTTCTTCTGTTTCATCTTCATACTTTTCATTAATGAAAACAGCTAAATCGATTGCTAAACCTGTTGTATGTTCTGATTCCTCTTTATTCGCAACATAATGTTTTACGTATTCTTCTCCTCTTTCTTCTAATAGTTCATTCCGTAACTTCTCTTGATCTTCTACAGAGCGAAAAGCTGAAGTAATTCCAATGATAATTCCTTTTTCTTTTAAAAATTCCTTAAATTGAAAATAGGCTTGATATGTATTCTCTTCTATTAAAATATTATTCTTATTAATATCTTCTACTATGATTAGTTTTCTATTAGAAGCAAATTTTTCTTGCCACTTATTCTCTTTATTAATTAAAACTGTATTTCTCATCTTATACCTCTATTTTCTTTTTTATTATGTGAATTATACCATTTTTTTCTTTCAAAAACAATTATACTATTTCTTTCTTTTTTGAAGAGATTTTCCTTGTTCTTCCATAAAATCATCTACCTTAAAATTAGATGCTTTTCTATCTAATTCTTTTAATTCAGCAATATTTTTAGTAAAAGATATGATATCTGTTTGTAGAGATGATAATAAATTGACAGAAAGATTACTATGATTTAATAATTCTAAATGATTGCTTGCTTCTTCCACATTTCTTGTTAATAAAGCTTGAAATAGATTTATTACTCCTTGAGATAATTCTAAAGCTTCTTTTTCCGTATTTCTTCCTTTCGCAATCGCAAGTTCTGAAGCAATTAGAGGGAATAAATCATTTTTTGCCATTTCTAAAGCATTTATCGTAATAAAATGATTCACAATTGCTTGACTGATTCTTACTAATTCTTGACTAGTGATACGATTTGTTGTTTGAAAACGATTTTTCTTATCTTTCATAATCTGTAATAAAGAAGCATATTTCAAATAAAGAAAGTATTCTTCTTCATTTTCTGGATTTAATACTTGTAAATTCTCTTCTAATAATTCTACTTCTTTTGTTGCTATTTCTAAATAAGATAAATTCTTTTTTCGATACTCTTCCATATATTTTCTAATAGCATCATATCCTAATAATTCTCTTGATAAAACAGTAATATTTTCTTCAATTGTAATTCTTAATTCTTCTATTTTATCTTGATTCATTCTTATTTCTGGTTCTTCTTCTCTACTAGAAAAGAATTTCATAAAGATTCCTTTAGTTTTCTTACTATCTTCTTTTTGATAAAGACTATTTACAATTTCTTCAATAGATTGTAAAGTGTTTTTTTCTTGATCTTCTTCTACTAATCGAGGTAATTCATCATAGATATATTGGGAATGAGGAACTAGTTCTTTTCCAAATTCAAGAATACTTTCTATATTATTTCTATCAATAGAAGGGATTTCTTTTGTCTGTAATAAAGATATTCTTTCCTTTATCGTTAAAGAAGATTCATAATCTTTTTCAGTTAATATCTCTCTTTTTAATTTCTCATACTCTTCTTCTTCCAAAAGACTTTTTAGTATTTTATTATGAGATATTTCTTCATCAAAAAGAACTTTACAAATATCTTTTATATCTCTAATCGATTTTTTACTATTCGAATCCTTTTCTAAGTATTTCTTAAATGGTTCTATCAAATGATAATTAGGATCATTTAAATAATTAATCTCTTTTATTTTTTCAAGGTCATAGAGTTTTAATATTCGATTGAAAGATATTTGATGTTTTTCTAAAAACTGTTTTATTAAAGAAGAATCATAAGAGATAATTAATAACGATAATTCACAGATTTCTTCTTGACTCCAATTCGTATTCTTATTTTTTATAAATTCATATAGATGAAGCATTTTTTCTAAAGAATGGATCGTATTTATGTGATATACTTGTAAGTATTTCTTTTCTTCTTGTTGTTCCTGATAGTCCTTATAATCTTCTACTTTACTATCTATTGTTTCCAATAAATTACTTGGTAATTCTAAATGATCCAATAAAGATGATAAATGATAGGAACGATTATTTTCTTTAGAAAAAGCATTAATTAATATTTGATAAGGAGTTAGTTCTTTTTTCTTTTCTTCTTCTCCTAAAAAAGGAGTAAATTCTTTTACTAAGAAATCGATATCATATTCTCCTTCTATATTAGATAAATCAATATCAAAGTAAGATTCTATCTCTTCTAAATCAATCTGTAAATAATCCATAAATTCTGTTAATTGATCATCTCCAAAAAAACCAACTAATAAAGATAATTGTTTCTTTTCCTTTTTTGTTAATTCCAAGCATCCTTCTTTTTGAAGAGATTTAAAAATTATAGAAACATCTTCTAAATAATGAATTGTTTCTATGGGCATATTACCAAAAAAAGATTGTTTTAATTGATTGATTCTATCTCTTTCTTTTTGTTGTAAGTGACCCTTTAAATCCAATAAGAAATTATTTGATAGAGCTTTTCCATCACTTAATTCATGAAATAATTTTTCCATGATTAGACTTTTATTAAAATCTCTATTACATAGATTATAAGAAATATCATTGACGGTAATGGACTCTATTTTCTTTCTACTATTGACTCCTTCTCTAATGAAACGATTAAAACGATTCATTAGAACAATAGGATTCAATTCCACTTTTTTAATTTCTTCTTTGGTAATAGTTATCTTTAAATAATCCAATATTTTCTCTAACGTAATCGAATTATCTTCATAATACTTACTAACTTCTGTTTGATAATAAAAACTAGCGATTAATAAAGCTAGAGTATCCGCATCATCTTCTTTTTCTAAGACTTCTTTCTTGTGTTGTTCTTCTTTCATTTTATCTAATAATAAAAGATATATTTTAGAAGTTGTTTCAATAAATTCCTTCGTATCTAAATTCATATTACTATAAAAACTAGATAATTTCTTCTCATATGATTTTCTTTTTATAAATTCATATTCTTTTTGGATATCTTCTAAAAAATTTTGAAACATTTCAAAATAACAGTTTTCTTGAGCAAATAATCTTTCTAAATAAATACTTTCTGTTACTTTTCTATTCCATAAATTATTAACAATATCAACTACTTCTACTCTAGAATGATTATCATAATATTTTTGATAATATTCTTTTATTCCTATTAGACTATTTTCTATTTTATCAATATCATCCTTATACAAGTATAGATCTAGTTGAGAAGATATTTGATTTAGAGTAATCCCTTTTTTCTCTAAATAATAAATAATTACTTTTTGCATTGTAATTCCATTTGTATCTGTAATGGGATCTTGATAAAAATAAATTGCAAAGAACAAAGATAAAGGAATTAGATTATTATCTTTTGTTAACTCTTTGTCTTCTTTCTTTTCTTCTTTTATATATTTTCTGATCTTAGAAGCAGTCTCTAAATAAGATATTACAGAAATAGGAAAGTTATTAAATAATTCTTTTTCTAATAATAATTCTATTCTTTCTTTTTCCTCTACATTTTGCTTTTTTAAGAAAGTCAAAAATTTTGATTCTGATTCTAATCTTGGTAAAAGAAATGTAAATAAGATGCTAGTTGTTTCCTTTGATTCATACTCTTTATAGGCTTTTAAAATGATATCAATAGGAGTTAATAGAGAATAGTCTTCTTTATTTTTAAAAGAAGGAATAATAGTTGGATTTTGCATATAAATCATTTCCAAATCGCCTTTTATATCTTCTTCTACTGGTATTGATTTTGTTTGAAATCCAAATTGAGAGAATAATAAAGCATTCTCTTTTTTTAAACAATAAGAATATAACATTAGAAAGAATCTTTTACTTTCTGGATGAGTAATAGTACTTTTCTTAATTGGTACTACATTACAATTTCTAATATAATGATATTCTAATGGTAAATAAATATCTAAAAAATCTTTGGTTTCTTTGGGAATAATCGTTGATAATTCTTCGTATGTTAACATATAACTTCATCCTTTTCCTTTTTTCTAACTGTTTATTATAAAGGATTAGATGAAAAAAAACAATAAGTTCTATCTTGTTTCCTTATTGTTTTTATAGTAAGAAAAGGCTTTTTCTTTTCCTATATTGATTAGTTTTTGAATTCCAATTGGAATCATAATTCCTGCTACTAAATACACGATTAAGGTTTGACCAACACCTCTAGGAATATAGAAATACCACATATCATTTCTAAAAGCATAAGGATTAAAGTTTACAAAATAACTCGTATAATTATGACCAAATTCACATAAGAGTTTTATAACAAAGAATCCTATTAATTGATATGCCATGATAGCGAAAGCATTATCAGCAATAAGATTGATTATTTTACTATCTTTGGTAATGTTTTCTAATATCTTGGCTACTCTAACCCAAAAAGCAATTCCTAAGATAGCTTCTATATATGGTAATATCATATATCCTTCAAATTTCAACCAAGCAGGATTAAAATGAGGCATTTGTTTAATTGATAAGAAGATAATTAATTGAATCATAAATAGAATAGTAAAATAAAGAACATTATTCATGTTATCTTTTTTCTCAATCTTCTTGTTGTAAAGAGTTCCTAATTGATAGAAAGGAAGAAAGAATAAAAAACGTAATAAAGCAATCAATATTCCACTTTCTATTTCATTCTTTGAAATCCATAAAGCAAGAATTCCTAAAATCAGATAAATAATAAAATAGACATATTCATTCAGAAAAGAAAATTTCTTGGTATATTTTTTTAATAGTACATTGAAGCATTCAATACAAAATAAAGGTACAACAAACCAAAAACATAAATTATATACGAATTGATGACCATTCGTTATGGGAGAAATGATAAGGTTATAAAGATTAAATTCACTACCTAATTGAAAACCAAATTGTTTGGTAATTAGAACAAATAAACCAAAGAAAAAATTGATAACATACATAGGAATAATTAATTTTTTTATTTTTTTCCAAATATAGGATAAAACATGATTTTCATTTTCTTCTTTATAAAAATATCCCGATACAAAAGTAAATAAAGCTAAATGAAAATAGTATGGTTGAAAGAAATCAAAAGCTAGATTAATTCCACCATTAAAACAATGGCCTGATACGATTAAAATAGAACCAATTGCATATAAGAAAGTAAATCGAGCATTTTTATTTTTCATAGTACCATCCTCATTACAATAATGTCTTAAAATTATTATAGTATTTTGTACTAGAAAAAGCAATTATTTTAAAAAAAATACTACTTTTTGTAGTATTCTTTTAATAATCACTTCTAAGATAAGGTAATAATAATCTAGTTATTCTTAAATATCCTAATGATGAAATATGTAATCCATCTACTGTATAGGATAGTTTTAATTGATCCTTTTCATCTTTTAAACTTTTATGAATATCAATATAGGTAATATCTTTATCTTCACAATATTTCTTTAACTTTTTATTTAATCGAATAATATCATTATTAGAAACGTTAATTTTCATAAACCCTTCTTCTCCTCTATCATTGATTGGATAAACAGATTCTACATATATTTTTGTATTAGAACGATTCTTTTTAATATTCTTAATAATTTTTTTGATATTATCAAATACTTCCTCTACAGTTTTTCCACTACCTAAATCATTTACTCCAATTAATAAGAATACTTTAGTTGGATTATATCGATAGACTCTATTTTCCATATCCGATAAGATATCATCTGTTTTATTTCCACTAATTCCACTATTCACAACATGAATTCCTTCATAGAATTCATTTAATTGATATCCTGCTGTAATAGAATCTCCTAAAAAGACAAAATTATCTTTACTACTAATTTTCATATCATAAATGTTATGAACATAATTAGCTTGACGATGTTCAAAAAAAGTTAAATCAATGATAACATACGCTATTAAAGCAACTGTTGAAACAATAAAACTAACCATAAAAAAGACTGCTTTTTTAGTCATAAATTTACTTTCCCCCTCTTTTTCTCTGCCTATCCCGTTGTTAATTAGTTTCCTATTATATCATAAAAAGCTTGAATTGTAAATGAAAACTTAAGCAATCTTCTTTTTCCTTTTCCTTTTTTTCATAACGAAAAATATAGAGAAAACAATCATGATTAGAATAATTAATATGTAATAATATTCTTTTAATACTTTAGGAATACTGATTTCAATTTTAGTATCTAATGAAATCGTTTCCTTTGTGATAAATTCATTACCATAATAATAAGAGATTGTTCCTATCTTTTTTCCTATTTTATTTTGAAAAGATAATTCTTCTAAACCATCATACTCTATTCTTATTTTATCTTTTTCATAATCAGAAGGAAGATATTTCTTGATATCTTTTTTCGCTCTTATTTCATAGATATCGATTTTACTTAGTTTAACAGGTATGTTTTTTAATAATTGATTACTTTCTATTACTGTTTCTTCTTGAAAGTTTTTCTGTAAAAAGTCTATTAATTCTACTGTATCTACAATATTATAATAGAGATTATTTTTATGTTCTGCATTTAATACAATAATAATAAATTCATGACCATTTATATTACTTAAAGAAGATAAACAATATCCAGCATCTCCTGTATAACCTGTTTTACTACCTAATATTTGACTAGTATCAATGGATGAATTTTTATTATAAGTTGTAATCGTTGATAGTACTTTTAATCCATTGGATAAAGTATACTCTCGAGTAGTATAGATTTTTCGAAACAATTCATTTTTTAAAGCATAAGCTAGTAGTGTTCTCATATCACTTGCAGTTGAATAATGACCTTCTGCATCTAATCCTGTTACATTTACAAAATGAGTATTCGAAAGTTTAAGACGAGAAGCAAGTTCATTCATTTTTTCAACAAAATGATCAATACTTCCACTACTTAAGATAGCTAAAGCATTCGTTGCATCAGCTCCACTAGGTAGCATAGAAGCATATAATAGATCTCGATAAGTTAATTGGTCTCCTGCTTTTAATCCTGCAACAGAAGCATCCCATCTTACTGTATTTAAAATAGTTCTTGTGATTGTTACTTCTTCATCCAAGTTTTCAATTGATTCAATTGCCGTAATCGTAGTTGCTAGTTTCGTTAGAGATGCAATTGCGCTAATTTTATTCGAATCTTTTTCACTAATTACTTTCTCTTCTGTTAAATCATATATTTCCAAAATCTTAGAATCTATCTCAGGATAAGTTAAAGCAAATACAGGAATCATTCTTCCTAATAGTAAGATTATGATAATTATCATTAATTGATATTTTTTTCTACTCTTCATATTATTCCTTCTCTTCTATTTTCATTATTATTACCTAATAATACTATATGGTTCATTTCTTCCTATGTCAAGTATTTTAAAAATAGAAAAAACAAAGAAAGAATATTTCTAAAAACTAGAAATACTCTTTTTCTTATTTTCTTGCACTTTTTAATACTTCTAAGAATAATCCTAAACCTAAGCATATAGATAGGAATGATATTAATCCACCAATGAATGGTATTAATCTTACTAAGAATAGTATTAATAAGGATAAAGTTAGTAGTAAATAGTTATTTTTAATTTTATCTTTTAATAGATGATAGCCTAAGTAATAAGAAGTTGTAATAGAAGTTAAATATATAGCTATCAAATAGATTGCTAAAGCGATAAGAGCTATTGGTATTCCAATGACTGATATCAAAGCAATGATTACAGATATTGGAAGTCCTATTAATAATAAGAAACCAAAGAAGATATTTTTAATAACAACAGGAGACTCAAATTCCATTTTCTCTAATTTCTTAAATACTTTAGGAGCAACAGCAAGGAAGATAATTCCTGTTATTAATATCATTAAGAAAGAAAGGAACAATGATGATATTTTTTCTTGAATTGTTTCTTTTCTCTTTTCATCACTAGCTTTATATGTTTCTGTTTTTCCTATACTAGCACTTTCTGAAATACTAATTTTACTTTCTTCTGGGTATTTCAAGGTACCAGTAATACTTGCTTCTTTTCCAATTCGTATACTTTCAGCAGAAATATAACAATCTCCATCAATAGTACCATTGATAGTAATTGTTTCTCCTCCTAAATAAGCATTACGAGAAATATCAGAATCAATTCGAATGGTTTGAGCTGTTGCATATAAGTCTCTTATTTTAGAATTTTCGACTTCAATTTTACTTCCTGCAACAAAAGCATCCTTTGTTTCTAAATCTTTTATTGAAATACTATTTCCAGCAGCAAATAAAATATCTTGCTTACTAGATAATGTTAAGTTATTTCCTGCAATAAATGATGCTCCATCAACCTCTGAAGATACATCTACATTATTTCCTGCTGAAAAAAGTGTTGATGTGATTTTCTTGGTTAAAGATAAATCATCTCCTACATGAAATCCATTGTGCCCTTTGGCCATGACTGGAATACAGAAAAAGAATCCAATCAAAAATACTACTAAACTTCTCTTAATAAATTTTTTCATAACTCCTCCTTTTCTTTTATTATAACATATTTTTTTTATGAAAATGAAAAAAAAGAAGTAGATTTCTACTCCTCATTGATTTCTACACTTTTTAAATTGTAATTTCCTTCCTTATCGATTTCATAAGTAAATGTAGTAACAGGTACTTTATCTTTGATATTTTCATATAATTCATCTGTTAGTTTTGCATCATCCCTATAACTTCCATCTGCTTGTTTAAAGGAAACAAGTGGTTCTGTATCATCTAATCTTGCATATAATTCACCTAATAAGCAAGTATCTTTACATTCATTATAATATAATATCTTATAGTTTAATTTTAATGTTGTATTTGTTTTTTCACTAGATTGATATTTTACGATATTATAACGATAGAATTCTGATCCACCATGTCCTGGATGATTATTATTATATTGATAAGCATCACTCTCAAATAGATATACATCTGGATGAGAAGCAACAAAACATTTTACATTCTCATGTTTTGGTACTATTGAATTACCAAATAAATCTTTAATTGCTTTTTCCACATCTTCTTTTGTCGCAATATTATCTTTCATTGCAGTTCTAATACCATAATTTAATAATTGTTGATTATCAATACTAGTAATATTATTGTCTTTATAATAATTAGCAAAATAAGTCGTCAAAGTATTAATTTTCTTATCCCATTCGGCTATTTCTTCAGCTAATAATTCTACTACTTTTTCTTCTTCTTTCTTTTTTTCTTCTTCTTTCTCTTTATGGTTAGTTTCTTTTTCTGTCTTTTGATTCATGAACTTATTAAACACTCCCTTATCATAAGCAATATATCCTAATAATCCTACGATAACTAATACTAATAAAATGATGATAAAAGGATTACTCTTTTTTTCCTTAGTACTCTTTTCAACTGGTATTGATTTTATGATTTGAGGTTCTTGATTTACCTCTGGTGTTTCTACTGATTGTGGTTCTATTACCTGATTATTTTTTTCTTCTTCCATGATTATCACTCCTATGATAAATATACACTGCTTTTCTTCTAGAAAATGAAAAAAAGAGAATTATTTCTCTTTTCTCATTAAAATAGTGTCAATTGATTCGAATCTGGTAGTCCTTCAAAAATACCCATATCTTTCATTTTATCAATTAATGTTTGAGATATTTTTGCTCGTTTTTGAACATCTTCAATACTAATGAATTTTCCTTTTGTTCTTTCTTCCACTATGTTTTTCGCAACGGTATCGCCTAAACCATCAATGGCGTTAAAAGGAGGATAGATTTCTTTTTCTCCTTTCGCAATCCATACTGTGGCATCACTCTCATATAAATCAACATTTAAGAATTGAATTCCTCTTGCAGTAGCTTCTAAAGCTACTTTTAAACTTTCAGCTTGTCCATTCTCTTTATTTGTTGCTTCATACCCTTTTGCCTGAATATCTTCAATTCTAGCTTTAATTGAAGAATATCCTTTCATCATACTTTCAACGTCTACATCCGTTGCTTTAGAAGAATACCAAGAAGAATAAAAATATACTGGCATATGTACTTTATACCAAGCAATACGAAAGGCTGATATGACATAAGCAGCGGCATGAGCTTTTGGGAACATGTATTTGATTTTAGCACAAGAATTAATAAACCAATCGGGAATCTTTGCTTCTTGCATCGTTTTTACATGTTCTTTCCAAGCTTCTGGATCTTTGGATGCTTTTCCCTTACGAACAAATTCCATTATTTTAAATGCTTTTAATGGTTTTACTCCATGATACATTAAATAGACCATAATATCATCACGACAGCCAATGGTTTCTTTAAAAGGAACGACATTATTTTGAATTAATTCTTGCGCATTTCCTAGCCATACATCAGTTCCATGAGATAAACCTGATATTTTAATCAATTCACCAAAAGTTGTTGGTTTGGTATCTTCTACTAGTTTGATTGTAAATGGTGTTCCAAATTCTGGAATTCCTAAAGTACCTGTGTTACACATAATTTGTTCTTTTGTAACACCTAATGCTTTTGTTGAAGTAAAGATGGACATTGTTTCTTTATCATCTAGTGGTACTTTTAGAATATCGGTATTCGATTGATTTTGAATTATTCTTAATTGTGTTGGATCAGAATGACCCAAAATATCCAATTTTAATAAGCACTGATCAATTGAGTGATAATCAAAGTGAGTTGTTCTCCATTCAGCTTCACTATCTTCAGCAGGAAATTGGAATGGAGTAAAATCAAAGACTTCCATATAGTCTGGTACAACAACAATTCCTCCTGGATGTTGACCCGTTGTTCTTTTTACTCCTGTACAGCCTATTGCTAGTCTTTCAATTTCAGCTGTTCTCATCTCACCTAAACCTTTTTCTTCACAGTAACCTTTGACAAAACCAAACGCTGTTTTATCGGCTACTGTACCAATAGTTCCGGCACGATAAACATTATCTTCTCCAAATAATACTTTCGTATAAGCATGAGCACTTGCTTGATTTAGATCCGAGAAGTTTAAATCAATATCTGGTACTTTATCAGCATTAAATCCTAGGAAAGTTGCGAATGGCATATCCTGTCCATCTTTCAATAAAGGAATATGACAATTTGGGCATTCTTTATCAGGTAAATCAAATCCCGTTGAATAAATGGCTCCAAATGATTGCTTATTTTCATCTTCAAATAAACTCATTTTACATTTTCCACAACGATAATGAGGAGATAATGGATTTACTTCCGTAATTCCCATCATAGTCGCAACAAAGCTTGATCCAACAGAACCTCGAGATCCAACTAAATAGCCTTCATCATTCGAATGTTTTACTAGTCTTTGAGCAATTAAATAAATCGGATCAAATCCTCCTCCAATGACTCCTCCAAGAGCTTTACTGGTTTCTTTCTCTAAGTCCTTTTCTTCTAACTCTTCTTTTGTTCTTTTGATATAGTCTTTTACAAACTCTATTACTTCATTTTTTCCTTTTAGAATAATATCATGTAACATTTTATGACTTCTTCTATTTTTATCTTCTTCCTCTAAGTCTTCTTTTTCTAAATCTTCAGTAATAATACGATATACAATATCTCCATATAATTCGGTTGCGATTCTTTCTTCAATCATATAAGGAAGAGGATCTCCATACCAATCTTTGGCTTTTGTATAGACTAAATCCGTAACTACTACTGGACAATCTAAATAAGAATTTCCATCATCTGATTTTACTCTTGGAGAAAAAGGAATTCCCCCTGTATCAATAATGACTTCTACAATATCACACATATCAGCTATTTTATTTGTATTTTCTACCACGATTTGATAAGCTTCTTCTTCTCCTAAAAATTGAAAATCTTCTAGCATTTCTTCAGTGGTTCTAAAATGATTCGATGGAATTTCTTTAATATTCGTTTTCGCAAGAGGATGTCTTCCTCCTCCTGGTACTTTTTGATTCACAATAATCTCTCTAAAAATCTTGTCTTCTCTTTTTAAATGATGAACATCTCCTGTTGCGACGATTATTTTTCCTGTTTCTTTGGTTACTCTTACTATTTTCTCTATATTCGCAGCTAATTCTACTTTAGTCGCAAAATCTCCTGTTTGAATCAAATGATTATAACACTCCATTGGTTGAACTTCTACATAGTCATAGAATCGAATTAAATTCGATAATTCATCATCTGTTTTAGATCTTGCTTCATTAAAGATTTCACTTTCGTAGCACCCACTACCGATTAATAGACCTTCCCTATTTTCTTCGATAAAACTTCTAAGAATTCTTGGTGTTTTATAAAGATAAGTAGTATTTGCATAGGAAATAATCTTAAATAGATTCTTTAAACCTGTTTTATTCTTTACTAAAAGATTGATATGATGACTTCTACCATATTTATGAATTTCTTCTTTACTAACTAATTTCTTTAAGTCACTCATTTTATCAATATTACGATTTGATAATTTCTTTAACATTTTATGAAATACCAAAGCAGTTCCTTCGGCATCATAATCTCCTCTATGGTGGGCATCTTCATCCCATGGGACATCATATCTTTTTACTAGAGCAGATAACGAATGTCTAGCATAAGTATTATCTAAAGTTCTTGATAATTCTAAAGTATCAATTACTGGATTCGTAAAAGTACCTAATTGATATTTTTTATAAGCCATTTCTAAAAAAGAAACATCAAACTTTGCATTATGTGCAACCATTGGACAATTGCCAAACCATTTGATAAACTTTTTAACAGCTTCCTCTTCACTATCTTTTCCTTTTAACATCTCATCAGTAATATTAGTAAGTTCAACAATTTTCTTAGGTAGTGGTCTTTTTGGATCAATTAATTCATCATATCGTTCTGTTATCACACCATCTTTTATTTTAACGGCTCCAATTTCAATGATAGAATCATCTCCACCAGCATTAAACCCTGTTGTTTCAAAGTCAAAAACAACAAATTCTTCTTCTAACATTGTACAATCATTTGGTCTTATGACAATATCAACATTATCATCAATCATTAATAATTCTGCTCCATAAATTGCCTTAAAAGGAGGAGTTCCTTCTTCTCTTTTCTTATTATAAGAAGTCACCATATTAAAGACATGAGGAAATCCTTGTACCCCATTATGATCTGTTATCGCAACAGCATTCATTCCTAACTTTTGAGCATATTTTACTACATCACATTCATCAATAATTCCATCCATTTGACTCATCTTTGTATGACAATGTAATTCTACTCTTTTCACAGGAGCATGATCTTCTATGCTACTCTCTTTCTTTTCTATTTTTAAGATATCTCTTGGATTTAAAACTAATTCTTTCGCAAAGTTATCATACTTAACTTGCCCCCTCATCTTGTACCAATTACCTTCTTTAAATTCTTTACAAAGAGCTTTATATTCCTCTTCTTCTCTAGCAAACACTTTACAATAAATACTATCGGAATAATCTGTAACTTTTAAAGTTATTATTTTGAAATCTGTTTTACTAGACTCAAATAATTCTACTCCAAATACTTTTCCTTCTATTACAACATTATTGTATTCCCCAATAATTGTCTTTATTTTAATCGCATCTTCACTAATACTTCTTCCAATTACACTATTTTCATCTTTTGGTTCTCTTCGGTAGTTTTTCTTAGGAAGAGTCTTTTCTACTTTTTCTTCTTCTACTTTTGGTATTTCTATTTGATTTAATTCTTCTTGAATTTCTTCTAAGATTTTTTCTTCATGTCTTAAGATAATATCAATATTAAATTGATATCCTAATTTTTTATAGAAACTATTAATCTTATCAATACAAGCAGATAATCTTTCTTTTTCTATTTCTGTTGAGGCTATTAATACTAAGAAATCATCTTCTATTTTTAAACAATCTTCATAGATTTCTACTACTTTTAATTCTTCTTTTAATAACTCTAAAAGATATGGATAATATGATAAATAAATATTGAAATCTGGATGATGAATAGTAAAGAAGAAATCAATACTACTCGCATTTTTATCTAATTCCATTTTTTTATTTTCTAATTCTTTTAAAACTTCTAATGGTAATAACGATTCTTTTTCGATATAGATTATCCATTTATCTTTCTTAGAATTAATTTTAATTTTATTCATTTTTGCATCTAAAAAATATTGATAATTATTCTCATCAATATTTATTTTATCTAATAAAATCTTAATCTTTTCATCCATTCGAATCACCCTGCCTATTGTTAAATAATCTCTTCTGTTTCTTTCATCATATGCTTTCTATTTCGAATACAAAAGTCAATAAACTCTTCGATACTCATTTTTTTTAAATCTTTTTCATAATTATAATGCTTCATTTCAAATACAATCTTATCTCTCATCATATAATTAAATATTTCTTCTTGAGGAATTCCTAAATACATTAACCAATAAGGATAAATTCTTCTTTTTAGAGAAGATAGAGAAGGATTTCCACTTTGGTAACAACTTCTTTTATTTAATCTAGTTCCATATTCATTTAAGATTGCTAGTTCTAGGATTGCTTTCTTATACTGATCATATTCTTCTTTATATTTTCTGATTGATTTGTTTGCTAGATGGTAATTGATATCATAGAGAATTCTCAAAGGTTCTTTTTTATCAATATCTTTTCCTATAATCATAGTATTACCATTAGTATCATCTATCATATTAAATTCTTTATTAATAATAAAGAAAGTATAATCTTCTAGTTTTAATCTTAATATATTTTTATAGAGATATTCTGTTTCTTTTTTATTCTTATCCCATATTTTCATGATATCAATCCGATATTTTTCACATTGTTTTTTTATTTTTCCATATTCTTTATTTTCTAACAATAGATTATAGATTGTATCATTATTAGGAATATAATTTTTATAATCCGCTAATATTTGATTTTTATCTTGAAACATAGCGTTATATTCTGTTTTATAAGTATTCCATAATTTTTGTTTTACTTTATAGATTGATTCTTGTATTGATGTTTGGAATAATAAATTCCACATTAAAATATAATCGTTTACTATAAATGATGTATTCATATTTCTTTCACCATAAATATCATACCAAAAAAATAAGAAAAGTTCTATAAATTCTTCTCTTATTTTAATGTATTCTTTGAAAAATAAAATATCCCGCTACTCCTACTATTACAATTACTAGGAAAAAGATAAATACTTTTAAAGGTAACGGTAAATCTTTTTCTTTGAATTCATCACTTAATTCAAAATCTTTTTCTGTTAAATCCATACTTTTTGAATAAAATTCTATATCTTTATCTTTTACTCGTTTTGTAGGTTCATTCTCTTTTTTTTCTGCTACTTCAATTTCTTTTTCTATTACTTCAATTTCTTCTGTTGTTGGTTTTTCCTCACTATTAGAATTTACTCCTTCTACTTTATCTAATAGATTGGTTGCCATTAAATCACTTAATAAATCTACAGTAGTTTCTTTATCTAATTCTCCAGCTAGTGTTTTTGTCGCAATGGTATCTATAATTTCTCTTATCTCTTCTTCTTCAGGAGTTAATATTCTTTTCTTCTTTTCTTCTCTATATTTTTCTAATGCTTCTTTATTATTACTTGTTAAAATATTATAATTACTATCTTTTAATTTTCTTTTTTCTTCTAGTTGATCTCCATCTTTTCTATTTTTTCTTGCCTCTTCTATAACACTATTAATATCATATATCTTATTTTCTTTTTTTGGATAAACATATTTAAAATCTTCTAATTCTTTCTTTGTTTTAGGTATTTGTTCTACATTTTGATATTTACTCATCTGTTGATAAGCTTCTCTAGTTGTATGTGTAGTATTATCTTTTGTTGTTGGGATTTCAAAAGCATTGGCATTTGTTACATCTGTAATATTGGTATAGATAGCATTTGTAGATAAATTTTGATATAACTCTTGGTTTTTTTCTAATCTACTTAATCTATTATTATTGTCTTCATTATATCGATCCATTCGCCTCATTTTAATCCACCTTCTTATTTTTATTGTATCATACTACTAGATAAAACAAAGCATAATCCGCTTTTATTATGTAAACTACTATGTCAACATATATTTTTTCTTTACGTTTTTAATGATTTTCGTTATAATAGATATATCAAATGGAGAAAGGAAGAGATATATGAAAATTAAAGTAAATCACGATGCTTGTATCGGATGTGGAGCTTGTCTTTCTGTTGGAAAAGATTTATTTGAAATGAATGAAGATGGACTTTCTGAAGTAAAAATGGAAGAAGTTCCTGAAGAAAAACAAGAAGCTGCGAAAGAAGCTCAAGAATCTTGTCCAACTGGAGCAATTGAAATCGAATAAAAAAGCTACTCGAATGAGTAGTTTTATTTTGTAAGTATTTTATTAATTTCTTCTAATGGATTTTCTCTTTGATATTTTTCATCATATAATCTTTCAGCAAGCATCATTCTAAATTTTAATAGTTTTCTACTATCAACATATTGTTGATAGTAATCATTTTCTTGATGAGAACCATATTTTTCATCTATATATTGAAAGAATAAAGTAATTAATTCTTTTTTCTCTTTAAGAGATATTTTACTATATAAGATATCTCTTATTCTTTGTAGAATATTTTGAATATCTAGGAAATTTAATTCATTTACTAGATCTTGATCCGTCATATACTCTTTCAATTCTTCTCTAATTAATTCATTTCCTTTTATGATATCTAATAATCTAGGACTTATTTTTTTTGTATCATTTAAAGTGGTACCTGATAGATTCATACTATAATAATAAATAGCGTCTTCTACTGATACAACTTTATTTGATTTGTATAACAAAGGTATTGTAAAAGGATAATCTTCCCATTTTAATGTTTCACTGAATTGATAATCTCCTATTAATTCTCTTTTAAATAATTTATTCGTTACATTTGGATATTCTTCATGTAGATAAGATAATTCTTGTTTTGGAATAATAATCTTCCTATCTTTCATATTTCCTTTTCTACCTAAGAAAGATACATCAAAATGATGAAAAACAATCTTTCGATTACTTCTTGCGATATCTGCCTTTTCAGATTCTATTCCATCTAGTAATCGTTCATACATTCTGTTATCCACATAATCATCAGCATCTAAAAAACCAATATATTCTCCTGAAGCGATTGATAAACCTTTGTTTCTAGAATAACCGGCTCCTTTATTTTCTTGATTTCTGATTAATTTTATTTGTTTTGGATATCTTTCTTGTAAAAATATTTCTTTTTCATAACTGTTATCTGTTGATTGATCATCGATTAGAATCACTTCTAAATCTTTTAAAGTTTGATTCGTTAAAGATTCAATTCCTCTATTTATAAACTTTTCACAATTATATACTGGCACAATAATACTAATTCTTGCCATAATTCCTACCCCCTATTTAATTTTAATCTTCTTTATAACTATAGATTATTTGAACTTCTTTTGGTGTTAATTTTCGATATTCTTTGGAATGTAATCCTTCTAATGTAAAGATTCCTACTCTCTTTCTAGTAAGTTTCATAACAGAATATCCAAGAGCAGAAAACATTCTTTTCACTTGATGATTTAATCCTTCCTGAATAGTTATTTCTACTAAAGAAGTATTTTTTTCTAAGTCATATTTTTTTAACTTTACTTTGTTTGCTTTTACTGTTTTTTCTTCTAATGCAATTCCTTCTTTTAACTGATTAATATCTTCCTTTTTTAAGATTCCTTCTATTTTTGCAAGATAGACTTTTTCTATTTTATTATTTGGATGCATAATGATATTTGCAAAATCTCCATCATTTGTTAATAGTAAGACTCCTGTTGTATCATAATCTAATCTTCCAATTGGAAATATTCTTTTGTTAGTGTTTATCAAATCAACTACTGTTATTCTATTTTTATCATCTTTTGTAGAAGAAATACAACCTCTAGGTTTATAAAGTAAATAGTATTCTTTGTCTTCTTTTTCTACTAAAACATTATCTACTTCAATAATATCCTTATCGGATACCTTTGTTCCTAATTCTTTTACAACCTCGCCATTTACTTTTACTCTACCTGAGGTGATTAATTCTTCTGATTTTCTTCTTGACGCAACTCCTCTTTGGGCCATAACTTTTTGAAGTCTTTCCATAGTATCCCTCTTTCCCTTAATGGCATACATTATATCATACTTTTTGCTTTTTTACTAGAATGAATAACGATTTTTTGTATTTTTCATACACTATTATGAAGGAGGAATTCTATGTATTCGAATATGAGAGGACCTATTCCTAATAATTATCCTTATTCTACTTCTACTTTTCAAAATGGAGAAGAAGACCGCTTTTTACTAGCACCTTTTTTATTTGGTGGTCTTGCTGGGACAGCTTTAGGTTATGGTCTTGCATCTAACAATAATAATCAAATGGTATATCCAATGTATCCAATCTATCCTATGTATTCAACCGTTTATCCTGCTTATCCAACCTATTCTAGTAATACCAATTATTATTATTAAAACTCTTCGGAGTTTTTTTCTTTTTGAAATATCAAAGTTACTTCTGTTCCAATATTTTTCTTAGAAGTAATTTCCATCTTACCATTTAATTGTTTCATCATCTCTTTAATCAAAGGAATTCCTAATCCTGTACCATATTCTTTTGTTGTATAATATTCTTCTTCAATATGAGATAATTCTTCTTTTGTCATACCTATTCCATTATCAGATATGATTATTTTTAGATTCTCTTTTTCTTCATACCAATCAATAGTAATATCTAAATGATTTTTTCTTGCTTCATAGGAATTCTTTATAATATTGGTAACAATTTGCTTTATTTTTAAATAATTTGTACATAAATAGATTTCTTCTTTTCCTAAAAGAATAATATTCGTATTATTTTGTAAATATAATTCTTCTAAAGAAGCTTTCATTTCTTCCATGAAACAAGCTAATTCTATTTCTTCCTTTTCAAGTGTTTGGTTAGAAGAATAATTACTGATAATCGATAATGTTCTATTTACTTCTTCTTCTATTATTTTATAGAATTTTTCATTATTCTTTCCTTCTCCCATTAATTCTAAATATCCAGATACTACTGTTAATGGATTTTTTATTTCATGTAACAATCTATGAATACTACTGTCTAATTCAAATAACTGATTTACTTTTTCCATTTTAATCACCATTATCCAGTTTAATCATCTGATATAAGACATTCTGTCGATTTTTCTTTTTCTCTTCTTTTTTTTCTTTTACTTGTCACTTAATTGCCAAAAAAAAGAGATCTATTTGATCTCATCAATGTATTTTTTTAATTGTTTAGAATCTGTTCCAAGAATTATTTTTAATTGATTGTCAATTTCTACAATTCCCTTTGCTCCTAGTTTTTGAATTCCCTCTTTATTAGCTTTTGTCACATCTTTTAGGGTTACTTTAAATCTTGACATATTACTCTCTGTATTAATAATATTATCTTTTCCACCTAAAAGTTCTACTAATTTATTAAAATCTAGTCCAGCATCTTTCTTCGTAGCTTTAATAATAGCGAATAAGACAACAATTAGAACTAATCCTATTACAATATACTGTAAATAATTCATTTTATCACCAATATCATTATATATTATTTTGAAAAAAAAGAAAAGAGTTATTTTCTTTTACTTCTTCTTTGTTGTTCTTTCATATTATTAACAACCATATTTGTTAATGGATTACTAGAATTCATATTATCATAGTAAGCTATCATATCATCCATAGTACCAATAAATAGATGATTATCATCTTCTTGATAAGCTAGGATAGCTTCTTCATTTACTTGATATTCTCTTTTCGTAATTCCTACTACTTTGTCTTCTTCTAATCTTTTTATTTTACTAATGTGATCTAGTCCATCTACTTTTTCAAATGATTGAATATGAAGAGTAGAATCTGAGTGTTCAAAGTAGTAATCTCCTCCTTGTTCAAAGATTGGATATACAAAGCTATTCTCTTCTTTAAAATTAGACATGGTTCCCATTAATCGATATATTTTATTCATACTTCTCTCCCTTTCAGGTTTTTTATTATATCATATTCTTCTGTTTTTGCAAGGGAAAGCTTGTATGAATCATTGATTTAGACGATTTATTTGTTTTAAAAAATCTTTACTTTTTAAATAAAGTCCTGTGTATTTTTCATAATAATCATCTAAAAAAGCATTTATTTCATCTGAAACTTCTTTCTTTACCTCTAATTTAGTTATTTTACTGATATCTACATAATAATAAAGTCTAATCATTTTAATTGCCTTTTCACTGACTAGTTTTTCATTTTGATAACAAGACTTACAAAGATATCCTCCATGATCTTTTGATAAAGTTACAATATCTTGATTTGATCCACAATTTGCACAACTATCTAAAGAAGGAGATACTCCTAGATAATCTAAGTATTTTAATTCTAGAATATTGGTTAATGCTTGTGGATTTAAACCTTCTTCTATTTTTATTAATGTTTCTTTTAATAAATCAAAGATTTCTTCTTCGGCATTTTGTCTCACTACTTGAAGAGTTAAATCTAAAATAAATGAAGCATAGGATATTTTTTCTAAATTCATTAAGGTAGTAGAAAAAGTATTTTTTACATCGATTCCAATCAAAGTAGATATTCCTTTTTCTTTGTAATAAATATGAATTGTTCCATAAATTAATTTTCTACTGACTCCTCGTAATTTACTTTTTAAGTTTCTACAACCTTTTGACATAACTCCAATTAGTCCATGTTCTTTCGTTAAAATATTTAATATTTTACTAGACTCACTGTAGTTTGTTTCACTTAGAACAATTCCTTCTATGCTTTCTATTTTCAACGTTATCCCTTCTTTTTAATTTGCTGTAACAGGTTATAATATTTGATATTTCCTGTTTTTTTAAATAATTCCCATAATAATTTTTCGCTCATAAAAAATCACCTCTATACTTATATTGATGATTTTTTTTAAAAATTATTCCTCTTCTTTTAATCCTAACTCTAAAAAGTACTTTTCTTCATCACGCCAATTCTTAATCGATTTAACATAAGTTTCTAAATATACCTTTTTTCCTAAAAAGTTTTCCATGTCAATTCTTGCTCTTTTTCCTATTTCTTTTAATAAAGAACCGTTCTTTCCGATAATTATTTTTTTTAAATTATCTCTATCAACAACAATTAATACATGAATATTGATAATATTCTTTTCCTCTTCAAACTTTTCTACATAACAAGTTACTGTATGAGGAATTTCATCATGAGTTAATTCTAATATTTTTTCTCTTACAAATTCTGCCATAATAAATCTAGTTGTAACATTCGTTAATTCTTCTTCCTCATAAATTCGATCCATATCCTTTAATTCTTTTTTAATACATTCTATTAATAATTCGATATTATCTTTTTTCAAAGAAGATATGGGAATGATTTCTTTAAAATCATGATATTCTTTTAAAATATTAATGTCCTCTAATAACTTTTCTTTATTTTTTACTAAATCTATTTTATTTAATAATAAAAATACAGGAATATTCTTTTCTTTAATTCTATTTAATATGAATTTATCTCCTTTTCCAAATCCTTTGGAGATATCTACCATAAATAGAATTAGATCTACTCCTTCTAAATGATTATAGGCTTTTTTATTCATTAGAGAACCTAATTTGTTATTAGGTTTATGAATACCTGGAGTATCTACAAAGATTATTTGAGAATCATCATCATTATAAATTCCTTCTATGACATTTCTTGTTGTACCACTTACATCCGATGTAATAGCTAGTTTTAAACCTAGAATACTATTTAGTAGTGTACTTTTTCCTACATTAGGTCTTCCTACAATACTTACAAAACCGCATTTCATTTTAAATCCTCACTTCCAAAGGGATAAGGACAAATTTCTTCTACTGTGAAATCTTTTACTTCTCCTTTTGTAGAACAACAATGGATGATGGCATTTTTTTCAAATAATTCAGAAATAACTTGTCTACATAGAAAACAAGGCATTCCTATTTCACCAGAAGATACCATTACATATAGTTCTTTAAAATCATATTTTTTATAACCATTTGAGATAGCAGCTAAAATAGCACTTCTTTCAGCACAAATACTTGCTCCAAAAGAAGCATTTTCTACATTTACTCCTACAAATTCTCTTCCATCTTTCATAACGACAATGGCACTTACTTGGTAGTTAGAGTAAGGACTATAACTATTCTTTTGTAAATTGATTAACTTCTCTATCATATTAAACTCCTAACATTGATAATATTCTTGGTAAAAAGATAAGGATGGCTCCTACAAGAGATGTGATACATAAAATTAAAGTCGCAGCAGATGCAGTATCCTTCGCAATTTTTGCCAAAGGATGAATCTCTGTTGTACATAAATCTATGGTTGCTTCGATGGAAGAATTAATCATCTCACAAGCAGAGATTCCTCCACAAATTCCTACGATAAAAAGCCATTCTACTGTTGAAATGGAAAAGTAGATTCCTGCAATCGATACTAGAATTGTGGCAATGAAGATAATAATCATGTTGTGCTCATATTTTAAACAATAGATAAAACCATCAATAGCATGGATAAAACTCTTAGCATATCTTTCTAGAGCATTTCCTTGTTCTTTATTTCTCTTAGGTGATTTTCTAAATAATCTCTCGAGTAATCCCATAAGAATTTAATACCTCCTCTTGTTTTGTAAACATAATTTTTTCTTCTTCTTCTGTTTCATGGTCATACCCTAATAAATGATAAAAACCATGTACTGCTAGAAATGATAATTCTCTTAATAGAGAATGACGATACTCTTGTGCTTGTTGTTTTGCTTTATCAATTGAGATATAAATATCTCCTAATATTCTTTCTTCATTAGGAAGAACAATCGTATCTTCATCTTCTAAAGCAAATGTAATCACATCGGTTTCTCTATCAATATTACGATAGTCTTTATTTAATTGATGAATATACGGATTATCTACAATAATTACATTAAAAACAGTATTTTCTAGTTTTTCTTTTTTCATAGCGGATTCTAATACTTTTTTTACAGTATCTAATTCCTCAATTTCTTCTTGAACATTATTAAATATTTCTACTTTATTCATAATTTCTCCTATAAAATAATTACTATTAGTATGATTAAACTTATTAAAACGATTACAGACATCAAATTTAAAAACCATTCTTTTTTACAAATATTGGGAAATTTCTTACTAAACAATCGAAACATCTTATACACAAAGAATCCTAGGATTCCTCCTATAATATTCAATAAAATATCATCTACATCAAATACTCTTCCAATAATCATTTGAACAATTTCAATGGAAATAGAAGCTATTAATATTAAAATAATCGGTAAATGAATTTTTTCTACTCTTAAAAAATAACTTGTAAAAAATCCAAATGGTAAAAACATAATCATATTTCCTAATACGTTTTTAATAAATAAACGGCTTGTGATATTATACCTCATTATTTCTCGAAAAGGAATAAAATTATTACTTGACCAAGAAACATCATCTTGAAAAGTAACTACTTGGAATAGTGTTAAGATATAAACTCCAAAGATTAACATAGATAATTCTTTGTATAATACAATTTTTTGTTTTGTCTTTATCAAGAAACAAATACGAAAAGATGCTAAAATGACAATAGAGATAATTACCATTGGCCAAGTAAAATTTATTACATTTTGCAAAGTATTGGTTAATGGCTTTAACATAGAATCACTCCGTTTCTTCGATTATTTCTTCTTTTAATTCCTTTGTATCGGTAATGTTTTCTTTCACATTTAAAAATACCTCTATTATTATTTTACTATTTTTTTCACTCTTTTTCAAAACTTTTTTCTCTAATATCATTTCTTCATCCTGTAATTTCTTTTGAAAACTCTCTTCTACTTTATGAAATGCTAGTATTTCTAATTCTTTATCTTCATATAATATCTTTTCTTCCTGCACTTTTTGATTCTTATGAATAGATAATTGAAAAGGTATTAATTTACTCTCTATTATATTATACTGAGATATTGTCTGTTTATCTTTATTTTTAAACAATTCATAGTTTTTCTTTCCTAACGTTAAGTTCATACTATAAGATTTCTCTTTTCCTAAGATTTTCTTCTTCTTATATTTTGGAATACTTACTTGTACTTTATACCATACTTCTCCGTAAATAACTCCTTTTGCACATCTTTTTGCCATCACTTCTTCTTTATTATGAATGAGACCACTAATTAACACTTGATTCTTTGTAACATAATCATTCTTTTTTACTAGAATTTCACCCTCTTCCCCTTTTATTTCTAAGATAGTTGCATTTTTTTTCGCAACAATATCTCTTGGTAAACATTCTACTTCTTCTTTTCTTTCTTTTCTTTGTTCCAATTTAATGACATATTTTGTTCCGATTCTTTCTATTTCTAACCATTCGATATCATTTTTTTCTTTTTCTAGAATCATTCTTTTAATTTGTTCTTTTTTTCTATTCGATACTACAAAATGATATTTTTTAATTCCTGCTTCTTCTAAATCATTTAAAATTCTTTCTTTTAATCTTTCATTACTGTGAATAATATCAATAGAAAATATGATATTGGATAAGAATAGATTAATAAAGAAACCTAAAATAATTAGTAATAAAAAAAATTTATGTTTCTTTAAGATTCTTTTCCATTTACTAATTCCATACCATTCTACTATTTTTATTTGATAAGTTGTTTTAATTTCTTTTATTATTTTATAATCCTGTTCATCAACAATTAAATCAATCTCTTGTTTCTTTTGAATCATTCTATAAATATTAATTTTTCTTTTAATAATTTCATTCACAATTATTTGAGGATTTCTTCCTCTAATTCTTATTTTTATTCGACTAGACATCATTTACCTCTATCTTAGTAATGATTCCTTTAACTAATAATTCTTGGTCTAATATTTTTTCTAAGAAAAGATTATTTCCTTTTATAGAGTATATTTTATTTCTACTTTTTATTCGTATACTTTCCTTATCAATTTCTATTATTTTAGTATAATTTACAATATGAATTTTATTTTCATAGACAGTAAAACGAAATTCTAAGTCTTCCATATAGTTATAAAATCTTGTTAATCTCTTCATCTATTATCACCTATAAAACTATATGATTAGAAAGAAAAAAAAAGCATAATCAATTGATTATTCTTTTTCACTTAATTTATCTTTTATGATAGTAGATACTTCTTTCATATCTGCTTTTCCTTTTAATTTTGCAGTAGCTTCTTTCATTACTTTCCCCATATCTTTTTGTCCAGATGGATTTAATTCTAAAAAGATATCATCAATTACTTTTTCTACTTCTTCTTTTGATAATTGTTCTGGTAAATAATTCATTAATACGTCAATTTCTGCTTGTGTTTTTTCTACTAAATCTTGTCTATTTCCTTTTTCAAATTCTTGAATAGAATCTTTTCTCATTTTAATTTGTCTATTGACTACTTCAATTAATAAATCATCATTGATTTCTTTTTTATGATCGATTTGTTCTTGTTTTAAGGAAGCTTTTACCATACGAATAACAGTTAATTTATCTTTATCTTTTGCTTTCATTGCTTCTATCATATCTTTATCTAATTTTTCTACCATTTCTTTTCACCTCGTACTTATTATACTGTAAAAAATCTCTTAATTCAACCAAAAATAGTATCCATATTGGATACTATTAATAATCTTTACTTCTATTTGCACGATCTCTTTTTCTAGAATTTTTAATTCCTTCTTTTTTTGCTGCTCTTCGTCTTACTCCTGGTTTATCGTAAGCTTCTCTTTTTTTCCATTCAGAAGGGACACCATCTCTTGCCACTTTTTGTTTGAACTTTCTTAGAGCCTGATCAAGATTTCCTCTAACAGTTACTTTAGTTGCCATTTCTATTCCCTCCCTTCGCTTTAACTAAAATGAATTATATCAAAAGATTAGTTGATTTTCAACCGTTTTTTCAACATTTTTTTTGATTTTCATAGGAAATAATACATTTTTCGTAGAAATAATCCTATATAGTACCCAAAATTCATAAAAAACTTTAATCCAATTGGGAGAAAAAGGATTCCTATTAATATCAAATAGATGACTGTTATTTTCTTGACTACTTTAGAGGACATATATTGTTTTCGCTAATTCTTCTGATTCCTGAACCTAAAGAGTATCCTGCATCTTTTAAGACATTAATAACACTAACAAGGGCATTAATAATTGGACCACTAATTGTGGTATTTCCTCCTTTTATTTCTGTTAACTCTTCATCTTCTACTTTGTTCATCCATTACACCTTCCTGGATTGGTAATTCC
>CADBSF010000087.1 GCA_902797265.1 uncultured Erysipelotrichaceae bacterium | reverse complement strand
AATGTTGCATAACCTACTCCTATGATTCCTATAAGAAGCAATAATCCTATTATTATTTTTCCTTTTCTTACATCTTTTCTCATTTTTTTACACTCCCTCTACTATACTTATCATATCAAAAAAGAGAATTGAATTCAATTCTCTTTTAAAAAAATTTCTTTTAACCAATAATAGATTTTAATAATCCAAATGAAATAATCATCATGATAATACTTGCCATAAATACACCAATAAGGGCAGCTAAAAAGGCTTTCTTTCGATCCATATGAAGAACAGCTGCGATTAAACACCCTGTCCAAGCTCCTGTTCCAGGAAGAGGGATTCCAACAAATAACACAAGTCCCCAAAAACCATATTTCTCAATTTGTCCCTTATGCTTTTCCACTTTTTTATCTAACCATCTAGCAATTCCTGATAAATGTTTACTATTTCTCATAAAATCTAAAATAGAATTAATAAACCATAGAATAAATGGAATAGGAAGAATATTTCCAATAACAGAAATAATATAACTAGAAACAGGATTTAATTTTAATAAAGAAGCTGCGATTAGTCCTCCTCTTAATTCTAAAATAGGCATTAAAGAAATAAGAAATACAATTAATTCTCTACCAAAAGGAAGAGCCTTTAATCCACCAAATAATCCTACAAATAAGGATACTAATTTTTTTACCATAACTCCTCCTAATTTTCAAGAATACTCATAATAACAGGAACCACATGTTTCTTTCTAGAGATACATCCTTCTACAAAGAATCCTTCTGTTACATCTTTTTGATAGGCGATATCCAAGTAATTCTTTCCTTTTTGATTGAAGATAACATAACTACCATTTTTAATAATATCCGTAACATATAAACATACTAGTACAAAATGATTGGCTTCACTAACTCGATCTAGTACTGATACATAATCCTCTAATTTTTCTTCTATCTCATCAAAATTCATCGTAAAGAACTGTCCGATTGCAAAGTTCTTATCTCCTACACTAAATAATTTATAATCATGATATAAAACATCCATAGGACTCATACCATCTAAAGATGTTCCACTCTTTAACAATTCCATTCCATAAACAGAATAATCAACTTCAGCAATTCTTGAAAGATTCATTACCGCTTCTCGATCTTTTTCTGTTACTGTTGGACTTTTTAATATTAAAGTATCAGATAATATTCCTGATAATAAGATTCCTGCAATGTCTTTAGGAATCTCTACATTCTTTTCTTGAAACAAAGTATATACAATAGTAGAAGTAGATCCTACAGACATATTTCTAAAATTAATAGGATGATTGGTTGTAATATTTCCTAAATTATGATGATCAAATATTTCTAAAATATCAGCTTCTTCTAATCCTTCTACACTTTGCATCTTTTCATTATGATCTACTAATATTACTTTTTTAGGAGTTTTTTCTGATAAATCTGTTATTTTTAATAAGCCTAAACATTTATTATTCTTATCAATTACAGGATAATTCGTATGTTTTAATTTATAATTCATATCTAATACATCTGATACAAAGTCTGTTTCTAAAAACTTAATAGGATTATAAATCTTTATCATAGTTTTAATATAATTCGTTAAGGAAACAAGTCTACTAACACGATAAGTATCATAAGGAGTTCTAATAATATTAACACCATTTTGATAAGCCATTTTTAAATGCTCTTCTTTCATATAAGCATCTCCTGATAAGATAATCATCTTAATTTTAGAATTTATAGCATATTCTATCACACTGTGTCTATCTCCAACAATTAAGATATGTTGCTCATTTAAAGCAACATTAGACATAAAAGTTGTACTCTTATAAGCCGCAACTAATAATTTTCCTATAATTTCATTAGAAAAACGTAATACTTCTTCTCCTTTTAATACTTTTAATAGATTATCATAAGAAGTATATAAATCTTCAATATTTTCATTAATAATGATATGAGATAAATCTTTAATCGTAACAAGACCCATAAACTGTTGATTATCACTAACAACAGGAATTCCTGTTAATTCTTCTTTTAACATAGCTTGATATCCATCATAAATACTATCCGTATCTTTTATCATGAAGTTTTTATGATAATGAACATCTTTTAATTGTAACTTAACATCGTTTAAATATTTTGGTTCTTTTACATGAAAAGTATCTAAAGCAAATTTTGTTTCTTTATTAATATCACCAATAACTCTTGCTTCTGTTATATCTCCTAATTGATTTTTTAAATAAGAAAGACCAATAGCTGATACAACAGAATCTGTATCAGGATTTCTATGACCAAATATATAAGTTTTCTTCATAAACTTCACATCCTATCATTATCTAAAATAATTTAGAAAAAACAAAAATAAGAAAAGAAAAGCAGCTTTTAAGTCTCTTTTTGTAACATATCCTTTTTCAAAGATAGCACATATATCATCAACAATATCTACAATCCAACTTTCTAAGTATTTAGGTGGAGTAAATGTAATAGGAAACATATGTCTTTTGATAATATCTTGTTCTATCATAGATAAAGAAAAATACTGAGAAGCTTTTAAAGAAGCAAAATTGGGATGTCTACGTAATTTAAAAATCTCCTTATATTCATCCACTTCATCAAAGAAAAAGTCATGTAATAATGCTCCTCTAGTAGCAGCTTCATAATTAATATGTAATTTTTTCGTAATTAAATAAGTATAGTAACTTACTCTTAAAGAATGATCATATCTAGTAATTCCATGATGATTTATTTTTTTTAATTTTTGAAATTCTTCTAAAGAAAGAATATCATCTACAATATAATAAAATTCTATTTTATTCTTTTTTTTCATTATGAAAAACACTCCTTGTCTATTAAAATAGGATAAAACATATCCTATACCATTATACAACAAATTATACTAATTCATTCAATATTTTATCAAATTCTTCTTTTTCAGAAGAAGAAACTTCATCAATATGTTGTTCTTCTTGAAACCATGCAGGAAGAGATTTCTCTTCTTTCTTTGTATTTTTACTAGTTACAGTAGTTTTGTTCTTCTTACTCTTATGCATTTTTTCAGCTGTTTTCATAGCGTCTTCTACGGTTTCAATATTTAATCTTTTCCATTGACCTGCTATGGTCTCTACAAAACTTTTTGTCAATTGTTCATGATTTACTTTTAAGACATAACTAATTAATACGTTTACAACTCCTGGATTTAGTTTTTGATCAATTAACAAATTTTCTACTAATTTTTTATCCCTATCAGTTGGTTCTGCTCCTTTATATTTTGCTTTTAAAAATTGATAAGGAGTAATATTTTCAAAAGTATAAACCATTTTAGCCCACTTTGATTGATCTCCAGTAGGTTTTCTCAAAAACTCTGGTTGTTTATTATAGATTAAAGTTGGTAAATTTCCATAATTATCAAATTGATAATATTCTCGACAACTCTTTCTTAGTAAATTCTTATCAATAAAACCTTTTTCATTCAAAGAATTTCGAATTAATCCTTGCATATCTAACGTATCTAAATCATAGATATAACTTAATCGATTAATCAAATCACATACTTCATCATTAAAACATTTTTCATGATATTGATTTTTCGGTATACTTTCTTTAATTAGATTCATATCAATTTTCTTAGATAATTGAATTGGATTAGAAGAATTTTTTGTAATATCCTTATAAATTTCCATATCATTTCCTCTTACAGGAGAAAATACTTCATCAAAAGTACAAGTAATCTCTTCATAATCTTTTAGAATAATTCTAGGTATTCTAAAATAATTAAGTACTTTATCATATTCTTTTTTACCTAAATTATTATATAAAACAATATTTAAAATAGGATGATTAAAAAATTCATTAGCGGAAACAGGAGAATATAATAAATAAACAAATTGATTTATGGTATCTTTTTTTAAATAAGTTTTTACTAATCCTACTGCTTCTAATTTTTCTCTAGCAATTACAATATCCTCTAATCGTAATTGCATAGAAGCCATTAAATGATGATGTGACTCTTCACTACTCATAACTTCTTGCCTATCTAGATCATCTACCAGAGTAAGATACAAACTAACAGCCGTATATCCAATAATAGGTTGATATAACATAGTAATAATCTTTTTATCTTTATCTGTTAAAACTGTTTTATTACAAACAGTATAAGTATCTGCAGGTAAAACTGAATAGTTTTTCATAAGCATCACCACTATCTAATATACTAGAACAGAAAATCAAAGTCAACCAAGAAAAAGAAAAGGACTTAAGAAAGTCCTAATAATCCTAGAATCATCTGGGTATCAATTTGAGTAAAAAATAGAAATGCTAAACTAATCATTAAGAATGGCCCAAATGGAACTAATTTTTCTTTTTTTAGTAATAATAAGATTAAAGATACTGGTAAAGCTAAGAAACTACCTAAGAAGATAGAAACAACTCCAAGTAATGGATTTAATAACAATCCAAATACAAACATTAATTTAATATCTCCTCCACCTAGTGTTTCTTTCTTAAATACATGATCTCCAATTAGCATAATCATATACATTACTCCAAATAAGAATAATCCAGAAAGAACATGAAATAAGGCTCCCATAACACCTTCTTTTAGCGCTAATAAAATTAGAAAATAGCCACTAAAAAAGATTAGAATTTCATCTGGAATAATATAATAAGTTATATCAGAAACTGAAATGATTATTAATAAAGAAATAATTCCTAAAGCAATTCCAAAATCATAAGAGAAACCAAATATATAGAATGCTAAAAGGAATAATAATCCTGTAAATAGTTCCATATAAGTAGAAACTGGACTTATTTTACATTTACAATACCGACATTTCCCCCTTAGAAATAGAAATGACAAGATAGGTATCATATCTAAGAGAGAAAGCATGTGATGACAATTATCACAGTAACTTCTTCCCCTTACATAATCTTCTCCTTTTGGTGAACGAAACCCAATTACGGTGAAGAATGATCCCATATGTAAACCTAAAATAAAAAAGATAATACAATATAGTATTTTCATATTATAATTACCTCCTTTATATTATTTTATTTAACTTGACTATAAATTGAGAACATTGGTTGAATAATAGAAACTAAAATTACTCCAACGATTAAGGCTAAGAAACAAATCAAAATTGGTTCTATTAAACTCTTCATTTGATCAACAAGGTTTTTATGTAACATTTGGAAGTGATTAGCAACTTTCTCCATCATGATACCTAACTGACCAGTAGATTCACCTGTAACAATCATTTCATAAGCAATCACTGGGAATGCCCAATGTCCTTTATAAGCTGATGAAATAGATTCTCCTCTTCCAAGGTTTTCCAATGTATTATATATTAATTCTTTATAAACTTCATTATCTGTTAATTGTGATAAAATTTCCATACTATCTGTAATGAAAACTCCATGATTTAACAAAGATGAGAATGTTTTCGTAAAGTTAGCAACTTCATTATAGATGATAATGTTTCCAATAACCGGAACATGCATCAAGAATACTTGTACCGATTTTCTAAATCCTTGTATCGTTTTATAACAGTAAACAAATATACCTACAATAGCAGCTACAATCAATAGTAAGATAAACCACTGAGCTCTAACAAAATCACTGATATTTAGAATCATTTGTGTTAAGAATGGCATTTCAGCTCCATTTTCTTCAAATAGTGCAGAAAATTGTGGCACTAAGTAAGTAAGCATGAATACCAATACTCCAAAGGCTAAAATCAAAACAACAATAGGATAAGTCATTGCTGATCTCATTTGTTTTCTTGTTTGATCCATAGAAGCATAGTAATCAGCCATATCATCTAATACAGTAGGTAAATCTCCTGTCATTTCAGCAGTTCTTACCATGTTTATCAACATTTTAGGGAATACTTTCTCTTGCATATCCATTGCATCAGATAAACTTTCTCCCTTTAATAATTGATAAACTAACTCATTATAACTCTTTTTTAAAGAAGTCTTCTTTGTCTGCTTTGCCAAAATTCTAACAGCTTCTGCTAGTGGAATACCTGATTTTATATAGGTAGATAACTGAGTCAAAGCAAAAGATAAATCACCTGGTCTAATCTTTAAAAATCCGACATCTGAATCTAATGAACTACGTCTTTTAACCTGTAATACTTGATATTTTTGAGCAGCAAAATAATTTCGAATATCCTCTTCACTCTCTGCATCAAAAGTACCAGATTCCTTTTTTCCATAATCATTAATTAACGTATAACGATATTGATGAAGAGGTCTCTTTAATTTAGATCTTTTCCTCTTATTAGTAGATATATTCTTAAAATTATTTTCTAAAGTAGCGGTTTTTGTATCATTAGCAGTTAGTTTTTTATCAATTTTTACATCATTTTTAGAAGTTTTAGTAGCATCATTACTTTTATCAAAAAAAGCCATTTTACTTCCTCCTTATTCTTTATTCTAAAAACATTCTATCATAATAAATTCTATTTTTAAACTAAAAAAACAAATTTTTTCATAACTTGACAAAATAATGATTAATTTATAATTCTGATTTACACTATTTTGATAAACTTTTTAATTCCTAAACATATACTAGGATAGAGGTGATACTAATGTATCCGTATTCAAATCCAACTACTATTGGGAAAACTCTTAGCTTATTAAAAAACATAAAATGGGGAGAACTACTAGATAATACTGGAAAAACATTAGGAGTTATTAATCAAGCAATACCGATTGTTTATCAAGCAAAGCCAATCTTTTCAAATGCTAAAACTCTTATGAAAATTGTAGGAAGTATGAATCAAAACACTCCAGCAAAAGAAAAGGAACCTATCAAAAATCAGAGTAGTCCCATTTTTTATTTATAAGAAAAACCTTTGTGAAAACAAAGGTTACTCATGATAATAATTTTTTATAAAATTATCTCGGTATTCTAAAATCGTATCATTCTTAATAGCTTCTCTTAAATCTTCCATAATACGAATTAATAATCGAATATTATGAATCGATAATAATCTTTGGCCAAAAGTCTCTTCTGAACGAATTAAATGATGAATATAGGATTTTGTATAATTCTTGCAACAATAACAATCACATTCTTCTTCAATAGGTGTAAAATCTTCTTTATAACAGGCATTTTTAATATTATATTTTCCGTGCATAGAAAGAAAATGTCCATGTCTTGCAAGTCTGGTAGGACTGACACAATCAAAAATATCTACTCCTCGAATTACATTTTCTATTAAGTCAATTGGATCTCCTACTCCCATTAAATATCTTACTTTATCTTTTGGCAAATATTTACATGAATATTCTACTTGTTTGTACTGTAAGTCTTTCGGTTCTCCAACAGCAGTTCCTCCAATACTATAACCATCAAAATCCATTTTTACTAATTCTTCCACACAGTGTTTTCTTAAATCTTCATATTCTGCACCTTGTACTATTCCAAATAAAGATTGTCGTTCATTAGAAAAAACTTTTTTTCCTCTTTCTGCCCATCTAAGAGTTCTTTCAACACTTTCTTCTACATATTCTCGCGTATGAGGAAAACCTACACATTCATCAAAACTCATGGCAATATCACTATCTAATTTATTTTGAATTTCAATTGATTTTTCTGGAGTAAGTAACATTTGATTTCCATTATAGATATTTTTAAATTTTACTCCTTCCTCGGTAATATCTTTTGGTTTTGCTAGGGAAAAAACTTGAAAACCTCCTGAATCTGTAAGAATTGGTCCATCCCAATTCATAAATTTATGAAGTCCTCCTGCATGAAGAACAACATCTTCTCCAGGTCTTAACCACAAGTGATAAGTGTTGGCAAGAATAATACCAGAATGAATTTCTTTTAATTCTTCTGGAGATAATGTCTTAACAGTTGCTTGTGTTCCAACAGGCATAAACATAGGAGTTTCAAAAGTTCCATAATTTGTTTCTATTTTACCAAGTCTAGCTTTGGTATTTTTTTCTTCTTTTATTAAATGATATTTAATTTTCATATTATCCCTCTAATCCAGTACATTATATCGTATTCTAGAAAGAAACACAAGAAAAAAAGAGTTATCTAACTTTCTTTAACTCTTTATTGGAATCATTATCAACAGATACCACAATTCCCTTTATATAAGATAATTGATTTCTTGCTACTTTAAATTGATCTCCTGCTCTTTTTCCATAAATGGCAGCTCCTAAAGTAGATATTTTTTCAACATAATCACTTTCAAGTTCTGTAGATACTGCATGATGAATGTATTCAAAACTTATCGTTTTCTTTTCTCCTTCATCATCTAATAGTAAGGTTACATTAGAGCCAACACCTATTGTATCATCATTTGGTGCATCAGCTACAGGAAGATGCAAACATTTTGTTAAAAAGGCCTTTTTAGAAGCAAGTTCTGGTCTAGGACGATTTCCTAATTTTGCTTTTTCCTGTACTAACATATCATATTGATGAGTGGTAATAGAAATAGAATCTAAGTAAGTTCCTTCTTCTATTGCTTTTTTTATCTCTTCTTTGGCAGCTTTTCTAACTCTTCTATCATAAGTTTTTTCACGAATAAAATGTTCATAGTGACTTCTAACTCTATCAATTTCATCAACTGTTAAAGATATTTCAATTCCAGTTGCTTCTACAATATAAGTAACTTTATCACCTTCTTTTGTTCCCATAATAGCTTTTCCCATATCACTATCTAGAGAAACAAAATCTAAAGGAGTGGTTCCAATATTCGATTCTACTAACATTAATTCCTCAGAATCTTCTAAATCATCTCCATAATGGACTTTAAATTTTGTACCAATACCAATTTGTGAATAATCTCTATCAGGAACAAAAGTAGCCTCCTCTAGTGCTTCATTAATTCGATTCAATTCATTCATAGTATTATTGTAAATAGGATCATTATCATATAATACTCCCATTCTATCGATAGTATCTTTTTCTTTATTCTTTGTTCTTTCATAATACTCATCTTTTAATCTTAATAATTCTTCTCTTCTATCTCTTAATATTTTTACTTGTTCTGCAACTAATTTCATAAAACTCTCCCTCTAATCGCAAAAGTAATTTTAACAAAAAAAAGAAACCATGTCAAACAAAGAACATAATTTCATTTCTTATAATATAAGCATTGCATCCCCAAAGGAGAAAAAACGATATTTTTCTTCTACAGCTATTCGATAAGCATTTAGAATATTCTCTTTTCCTGCAAGAGCAGACACTAACATAACAAGAGTTGATTTTGGTAAATGAAAATTAGTAATTAAGCAGTCAATTGCCTTAAATTGGTATCCTGGATAAATAAAAATATTGGTCCATCCACTACATTCTTGAAATTCTCCATATAAGGAAGCAATCGTTTCTAATGTTCTAGTAGAAGTAGTCCCAACTGCAATAATTCTTCCTCCTCTTTTTTTAGTAGAATTTAAAACATCCGCTACTTCTTTACTCATTTGATAATATTCGCTATGCATCTTATGATCTTCTATTTTTTCTACACTAACTGGTCGAAAGGTTCCTAATCCAACATGAAGAGTAATAAACTCAACAGCAACACCTTTCTTTTTTATTTCTTCTAATAATTCTTTTGTAAAATGAAGTCCTGCTGTAGGAGCTGCACTACTACCAACCTCTCTAGCATATACTGTTTGATATCTAGATTGATCTTGTAATTTTTCATGAATATAAGGAGGAAGAGGCATCGTTCCTAACTCTTCTAATATTTCCAATAATATTCCAGAGTATAAAAGTTCAAAATGACGAATTCCTTCTTCTTTTTCAAGAATACATTTCATTTTTAATTTTCCATCTCCAAAAGATATTATCGTTCCCACTTTTACTCTACGAGCAGGTTTTACTAAACATTCCCAATTATCTTGATTCAAATTTTTTAATAATAATACTTCTATCACAGCTCCTGTTTCTTCTTTGACTCCAATGAGTCTCGCAGGTAACACTTTTGTATCATTTAAGACCAAAGTATCTCCTTCTTGAAGATAAGATAAAATATCAGAAAATACTTTATGTTCCACTTCTCCTGTTTTTTTATTTAAAACCATAAGCCTAGAAGAATCTCTTTTTTCTAAAGGAGTTTGAGCAATTAATTCTTCTGGTAATTCATAATTAAATTCTTCTACTTCCATCAAATCACCTACTTTTTACTTGTTTTGGGAATTCCTAAAACTTCATATGCTTTATCTGTAACAACTCTTCCTCTAGCTGTTCTTTTTAATAATCCCATTTGTAGAAGATAAGGTTCATAGACATCTTCTATTGTAGTAACTTCTTCTCCAATAGAACTAGACAATGCTTCTACTCCAACTGGTCCACCATTAAATTTGGTGATAATAGCACTTAACAAATCTCTATCGGTATTATCAAGACCCATCTTATCAACTTTTAATCTATCTAAGGCATCTCTTGTAATATCAAGAGTGATAATACCGTCTCCCTTTACCATAGCAAAATCTCTAACTCTTCGAAATAATCGATTGGCTATTCTTGGGGTTCCACGACTTCTCATCGCAAGTTCAACTGCAGCTTCTTCATCAATAGAGACATCTAAAACTCTAGAAGTTCTTTTGATAATATCCGTTAATTCTTCTATCGTATAAAATTGAAGTTTATTAATAATTCCAAAACGATCTCTTAAAGGAGAAGACAAATCTCCTGCACGTGTTGTTGCCCCTACTAATGTAAAAGGAGGTAAATCTATCTTTATATTACGACTATTTCCTTCACTACCTACAATAATATCCAAAGAAAAATCTTCCATAGCAGGATACAATATTTCTTCAATATATCTTGGCATTCTATGAATTTCATCAATAAATAAAACGTCTCCCGGTTCTAACGATGATAATATCGCAGCTAAATCTCCACTCTTTTCAATACTAGGACCACTAGCTGTTTTAATAGAAGTTCCCATTTCATGAGCAATAATAAAAGCAAGAGTTGTTTTTCCAAGTCCAGGAGGTCCATATAATAGCACATGATCAAGAGCTTCTCCTCTCATTTTTGCAGCTTCTACAAAGACTTTAATATTTTCTTTTACTTCACTTTGACCAATATATTCTTCAATAGTTTCTGGTCTAATCGTATTATCTAAAGTATTATCATCTACTAATTCATAATTCTTAATGACACTTTCTTCCTTCATCAACATCCCCTACTTTCTTGTATAATCTTTTAATAATTTTCCTAGTATCCTTAGGATTAACTGCTAGTAATGAATCTAATAATTCATATAATTTCAACTCTTCTAAAACAAATTCAACTGTAAAAGCACAGTTTTCATTACAAGCATCATCCATCATATCTGATAAATGTCCTTTCATCGTTTCTACAAAAGAAAAAAGAATACTCTTACTTTTATAATATTGATAAAATTCATCTACTATTAACTGAAATTGATTAAGCTGAATATCAACAGGAATATTTTCCTCTTTTAATTCTTCACATATGGTTAAAAATTCCAAAATAATATTATTTTTCATCTTTTCTTCTATTGAAACAATCTTATCCAAAAAAAACACCCTATTTCAATAATAACTTTAAAGCTTCTTTTACTTGTTCTTCTATACTAAGATTATGATCCACTTTTGGTAAAATAACTTTTATTTCTTTTTCTTTATATCCTAGTCCAAGTAATACTTCTTTTAGTTCATTTTCAACTTCTACTTCTTCATCAGAAATACCTACTCCAATAAATTCTAGTTTTCCTTTTAAATCTAAAATAATTTGTTTTGCTAGCTTATCTCCAATCTTTGGAAATTTCTTTAAATATAAAATATTTTCTCTTTCAATTGCATCCATGATTCCAGCTGGAGATCCAACTGCAAGAATAGGAAGTGTCATTTTACATCCAAGTCCTTTTACACTAATTAGTTTTAAAAACAAATCTTTTTCTTCCATACTTTTAAAACCATATAAATAATGTCCATCTTCTTGTATTTGTTGGTACACATATACTTTGTATTCAACTCCTATTTCAAAAGAATAAGGATTTGGTACATAAATTAAATAGCCAATTCCATTATTATCTAAAACTATACTATTATTTTTAATAGCAGTAACAATTCCTTTTATATAGTCATACATATTATCAACTCCACAATTATTATACATGATAATTTCTTTTGCAACAACTATTTTAAATAGAAAACTAAAAATTTTGTTTGATAAAAAGAAATCAACTTATTTCATTGATTTCTATAACTAATTATTTTACTTTATCATTTGGTTTTAAATCCATCATAATGAATAATTAATTTTCTCCCATCGTTTTACTGGTATTATTTCTATATTATTTTTCTTTTATTTTATTAATATCTTCTAAAGATAATTCTGTTATTTCAGAAATATCTTTGATTGGTATATTTTTCTCTAACATTTTTTTGACAACATCTACTGTTTTT
>CADBSF010000086.1 GCA_902797265.1 uncultured Erysipelotrichaceae bacterium | reverse complement strand
TTTGTTGTGGATAAGAGTTATTCATCATATTCGGATTTTGTTGTGGATAAGAGTTATTCATCATATTCGGATTTTGTTGTGGATAAGTATTATTCATCATATTCGGATTTTGTTGTGGATAAGCATTATTCATCATATTCGGATTTTGTTGTGGATAAGCATTATTCATCATATTTGGATTTTGTTGTGGATAAGCATTATTCATCATATTCGGATTTTGATGATTATATCCATTATTCATAGCCATTTTACTAGCATTATTCGCAAGTATTCTTTCTTTTTCAGCTAAATATGGATTTGTGAATTTTTTCTTTAAATCTACTTTTTTCTCTTTTGGATTTTCTTCATTTGAACTAGATTCTAATTCTTCAATTCTTTTATTCTTTCTATTTATCTCTTCTAATAATTCTTCTACTTCTGGATTACTACTGATTGTTTTTTTACTGGTAAGGTATAAGATAATAGCTGAATAATAAAATCCTTCTTTTAATATTTCTAAAACACTATTGATTTTAGAAAGTTTGGAATAAAAAGAATAATTTTTATAATAATCTGCAGAAAATGATCCTGCTGTATCTAATAGTGTTAAGATAGATATGAAGAAAACTATTGTTATTGTAATGACTTTAAATACTCTAGCAATCGTGCTTTCTGATGAAAGAATTACAAATAATGTAATGGTTTCTAATACTGTAATACCAACAGTCGTTATGGACTTAGCTATGGATAGATATTTGATTATATTTGCTATAGTCTCAATCGATGAGTATGAAATATTACTTGTTTTAGATATTATAATAGCAAATAATCCTGCTATTATATTAATGAGTATTTCTGCAAAGATTACTATGACACCTATTTTTCCTATGGAATGACCTTTATCGATTGCATAAACGAAGATTATTAGTGGTAATACATGAGTAAGACCAACATCTAAAAAATTAATATTTTTTACCCAAGAAACATCATAAAATGTTAATAATGCTATTACGGTTGATAATAAGATAGGAAGTAACCAAAATCTTAATATATTTTTATTCCAATCCATATTATTACTCCCCTTTCTTAATCGAAATAGAAGTATTTTCTCCTTCTATTCTCTTATTATTTGCTCTTTTCATCGTTGAATTATTTAAATTTTTTTCATGTTTTACTAATTGATCAACGGCTTGAATATTACTTATTTCATTTTTGGTATTCATTTCATAGACATGTCTTGCACTTTTATTTCTATATTTTGATAATTTTATTCCATAAAAAATAATAGGAATAAGAGAAAATAAGATATATAAAATAACATTTCCAGTATCTTTTGAAATATTATCTGTTATAAAAGCAAAAAGTAAGCAGAATAATTCTATGATAAATGAGATTAATAATAATTTACTCTTATGGATTGGGACACTTCCCATAACTCTTCCATTTCTTCCATTTACGGCTACATAATGAAGAACTTTCTTTTGATCTTGGTAAGAATATAACCATACTGGTAAATAAGCTGATACCCATTGTTTTCCTTTGATTTGATAGTTTTCACTATCCCATCTAATTCCTCTATCATAGAAAGATAATTCCTTATTGATCGCTATTCTAGTGATGTCTTGAAGTTCTTTATCAACTTTATCTTCTACATTTCCAATGTTAACATCTCTTTTTTCTGAGGTATATCCTACTAAATAATTTCCTTTATATTTAACACAATTTTCTGTATCAAAAGGAAGAATGGCATTAATTACATTATTTGTTCTTTGATTACTAGATTTATTTAATCGTTCACTACTAGATTCAATCGTTAAATCATCGATTGCGATATCAAAATCTCTTTCCACTTTATATAAATCAGCATCATATCTTGTTTCTTCTTTATCATCATTTAATTGAACGGTATATTTTCTTACTAGATGTTCTCCTTCTCCTGATAGAGTTGCATGAATATTAGCGTCTACTAATAAGTATGGAAAGAATACACCCATAATATTTTTCGTAGTGAATTCTTTTTTAAATATGGGATGAGCAAAAAATTGTCTTTTATTAACAAACCCTCTTATCTTATTCTCTGCTTCTTTTTTTTCTAATTGAAATGGTAATACGACATCTGGAATTGCTCCATTATCAATTTGTGAATTTAACGATAGAATACTTCTACACCAGTGACATCTAGCATTTGTTTGTTCTTTTGTATTAATCACAACTTCGGCACCACAACCACCACACTTTAACGTAATAACATCAACTGCATTTTCATCGATGTCTTTCGTTCCACTAGTTCTAATTTCCCCTTCTAGGTTTTTTGCTTGCTCTTCTATTCCTTCTATATTTTCTGCATCAAACTCCGTAAAACAATAATTACATACTAATTTTTTCTTTTTCGTACTATAAGTAACATCACTTGCTCCACATTGTGGACATCTATTTTCTCCATGGTTTTCATTATTATTGGTATCGACTATTTTAATATTCTCTTCCATACTGTACTCCTTTTATATTACTCTTTCATTATAACAAAAAAAAACTCCTAATACTAGGAGTATTTTATGAATTATTAACTTTTTCAAAAGTAATAGATTTCAATAAATTTTGAATTTCCTCTTCTTCAAAAACTTCCAATAAGATTATCTTATTATTATCATCTATTCTTTCCATTGATACAAACAATACTATTACTGTATTATCTTCTTGACTTAGAAGAATATTCAAATATACTTTATCATCTGAATCACTGTATCCATATCCTTGGTAATTTCCTAAACTAAATTCTTTATAGAATTTCTTTTCTTTTCTACTATTCTTTAATGATTCATAAGTATTTAGTCTTATCACGTTATAATACATTTCAAAGAATACATCTAGTTTTTCATTTCTAAAAGAAAATACTTCACTAGATCCCGAATTTTCATCTTTTTTGATATCAGAAAAAGAAGATCCTTTTTCTACTTGAAAAGTTGTTTTATAGTTTAATTTTTGGTCAAGAAATTCTATTTCTTTTATTTCATCTTTTGGTTCTTGTTTTTTCTCACAACCAGTAGATAATAGAAGAATTGGTAATAATAGGATGATGATTATTTTTAATTTTTTCATGATTTTCTCCTTTTTAAATGATACTACCATAGTTATCTACAGAAGCAACTCCACTAGAACTATCCCATTCTAATCCCCATTTTTCTGTTGTTGGATTGGAACGACCTTTAGCTATAAAGACTTCTCTATCTACTTCAAATTCTAACACATTTACTTTACCACTTGCACTTTTATGTCCATAAGTGTCATAGTTTTTATCGCCACTACTCTTAGCATCAGCTACTACACAAGGAATCGTTTGACCATTTTTTAATTTTACATTTATTTTATCTCCCACTTTTCCTAGTTTTGATGCCGTTGCGACTAAATAATGATCTACTCCATCAATATTAATGGTTGCGATTCCATTTTTATATTTTGCTCCATTTTCTAACCATACATTATGAACTTTCTTTTGTCTAGAAGAGGCACTAATCTTTGTTGGTGTTGACTTTGCACTTAGATACCATCCTCCTACCCCATAACAAGTAACCGTATAACCTCTTTGTGTTACTGAATCAGGAATAGTAACGGTAGAAACTATCTCTCCTGATAAAGAAATCGTTGAGGCTATTCCTAAAATTTTATTAACCGTAGCCGTGTCACTATTTTTATAAGCATCTCTTATTAGATCTGTTGTTGTCTGTAACGTCGTTAAGTTTTCAATAGCAGTATTAAGTGAAGTTCCTAAAGAATTGGCTGCTTCTACACAATTTTCAGCAACCGGTCCCATAAATATAGATTCTGATTGTAAATTATTTTTACAAGTACTAATCGTGTCTTGTTTTGTACTTAATTGATCTTTTAATGTACTCATAGTAGATTTAGCGGTATCAAAATCTTCATATTTTACGGTAATTGAATTCCCTTCATTCATATTAATTCCTACTTTCTATTCTTATTTTATCATTCTTTTCTGATAAATAAAAGATTATTCATTTAGTATTTTACAATTATGGTCATATAAAAACTCATTTATTTTGCTTAAGTCATAGATTCTTTCTTTAAAACAAAATCTTATAATTAAGTCATAAGTATTGTTTTTAGGAAGAGAATAACTTGCTGATGATAAGAGTTCTTCTATTTCTTGTTCTGTTAATTCTAAAGCAATTCCTAATAAAATAATTGTTTCTTTACTAGGATGATAATCTTCATTACTTCTAATTTTACTAAATAGTCTTCTATCGATATTTACTTTGTTATAGACATCACTATCTTTTAGATTTTTCTTATCGATATAAGAAAATAATTTCGTTTGAAATTTATCTTCCTCTTTATTTTCTTCTATATAAGTAGAAATACTTTGACATTCTACAGGAGCAGATCCAAAAAACATGGATTTCTTTTTTCTCTCTGAACGACAATAATCTTGTTGTTCGAAAGCTTCTTCTACTACTAAATATCTTTGTAAATATAATTCTAACTTTTCTTTTAACATAAAATGTCTCCTTTCAGGCGACCAAATGAGTCTTTTTTCTTGTTACTATTATAGCAGAAAAGGAGAGATAAGATATGAAAAAAGAAAAAGAAAAGAAAAAAATAGAAGTTGTGTTTATTCTTGATAAGAGTGGATCTATGCAAGGAAATATTGATCATACGATTAGTAGTTTTAATGAATACTTAGAAAAGGAGAAAAAAAATAAGTTTGATACTATTGTTAGTACTATCTTATTTAATGATCAAGTAGAAGTATTACATCATAAAAAGCCTATTCAAGATATTCCTCTTTTAACAAAAAAAGATTATGTGGTAGGAGGATGTACTGCTTTATATGATGCTTTAGGAAATGCTATTTGTAAAATGAGTGAAGAGAACCAAGAAAAAGTATTATTTATTATTATTACAGATGGGTATGAAAATGCATCTAAAGAATATAATAAATCTATGATTCAAGGTATGATTGCTTCTCATAAAAAATGGGAATTTATCTATATTGGAGCAGATATTGATTCTTATGCTACGGGTGGAGATTTAGGAATTCGACAAGATCATATTGCTAATTTCAAGAAAGATAAAAAAGGAACTTCTTTATTATTTCAATCTGTTGGTCATTTAGAAGCATGTATGATGGAAGATAGAGAAATTGATGGTTGTTGGAAAAAGAATTTAGAAGATTATCTAGAACAGAATCAAAAATAATCATAAGAAAAGAACACTTTCGTGCTCTTTTCAGACTGTTGACAAATAGGTCTATATTTTGACTTATTTGTCTTTTTGTTTGTAAAAATAAAGATATCTAGTATTTCTACTAGA
>CADBSF010000085.1 GCA_902797265.1 uncultured Erysipelotrichaceae bacterium | reverse complement strand
GACTCATCCATATATCTTCATTTTGTATATTAACATCAACTTTTACATTACCATCTTTTGATACATATATAATCATATTGTTTTTCATAGCTAATCTCCTTTCAACTTTTTATAATATAATTATACCAAAAAAAGTTGAGTTTTTCTCAACTTTAGTGCTTTTATTTTAAAGAATTTATATATTCTTTCATTTCATTCATTCCTCTTATATATATATCACTATATTTTTCTATATTATCGCTAATTTGTCCTGACTTTTGAATTGACATGAAAGCATATTTTGGATTAAATTTTTCTAATCCTAATCTATAGGAATTATAATTCATTTTAGCAATATCAAAAATATTAAATTTACTATCTCTATATAAGCTGCTATCTTTAATTCCAGCTTTTTTAATTGCAGCTTGTCTAATTACACATGGCAAACAATATCCACAATGTTTTGTAGTTTTTTCGCCTTGCATTCTACCACTATCTGGATGTGAGCATGACATTGTATTAGAAATATTTTCCTCTAAAAATCCTATGTTTTTACAATTTTTTATCATTTCTCCTTTTGTATAAAACTGATATGGATTTTTTAATTTTATTCCTAATTGTAAATTATCTAATAACTGTTGTAATAATTTTAAATAATATGGGTGTGTAGTTCTAGTGCTGCTTGTTCCTATTCTAGATACTGTACTTGGAATATTTAAAGATATAAACCCATTTTCAGGAATAATTATATCCACTTTTTTATTTAGCATAGTTGCCAAAGCAATAGCATGTGAAAAAAACATAAAGGAACGTGTTCTAGTTGTGTCTTCAACTCCATTAACAACTTTTGCAAAAAATTGATTAAAGTTTTTAACTTCTAAGTCATATTTTCCTATTATTTTTTCTTTTAAAACATCTTGATATTCTTTAGTTCCTTTACCACCACCATAATGGCTAACAAACATAGTATTTTTTTTACTAATTTCTAATAAATCTATCGCTCCAATAAATGAATCTAAGCCCCCAGAAAACATACATATTTGATCATAATCTTCTATTTTTTCCTTTGATTTTTCCATTTTTTCCTTATGAGAAGTTTCAATTAAAGTAAGCTCTCTTTTTCTAAATTCGAATTTCCAATTATCACCACTTAAGAAGCCTAACATATCTTCTAATAGTTTTTTATTATTATTCCATACATTTAAATTTAATACAGGTATGTAAATTGTAATATTTCTGCTCCAATTATCATATCCATCATCTCTTTTGATTAATCTATCAGCTGCAAAAATAGCAAGAGATATATATAATAAATCTAAAGATTTTTCATTATACCAAGATTTCATTTTATGAAAATTATTCCAAAATGTAAATGAAAAAGTTTTGTTATCAAAGAAATTTATTAAATAATTTTGATTTGGAGCAGTATATGAATCTTGCTTTTCAAAAATATAATTAATAATCATTCAATCCCCTCCAAATTTTTTATGCACCTTTCATATATTGATTCTATAGAAGTAGTTGCATTTTCTCCAAAAATATTATTATCTTTTGATAATTCAATTTCAACAGTACTATGAATTAAATCTTTAAAATCATTTTCAATAGATACTGCTTTTTCTGGTGTATTACTATATTTTTCCAATCTACTTTCTAAGTCTTTCATCATCATTGTCCATACATAAGAACTTAAAAATTCACATAATGTTTCATTAAATAATTCTACAGGCATACTATCTATACTATCTAATGATAAGTTATTTTCTTCTATAAAATCAAATATTTTTGCACAAGCATCTTGAACAGCAATTCTTGCTACAGAATCCTCTTTTGAGTTAGAAGATGGTGAAATTACATTAATTAATAATGAAAAAACTTCATTTAAACTTTTATTTTCATAATTTATTCCTATATTCTCTAATGTTGTTTGAAATCCATTTCTTTGAATACTATTTATAATGCTAACCAATCTTTTACCTGCATTTAATCCAGAAGATGATTGTTGCTTCATAGTCTTACTTCCTCCAGATGCTTTAACATATCCTCTTGATATATCTTTAATACTGCCTATTTTCCCATCACTGTTGATATATTTTGAAAAATTAGATTTAACATTTTTCCAGTCATAATTACTATTTACATTTGCATCATTTTGATTATTATTAAATGAATTTTTTCTTCCATTAAAAATATTTGAAGTTCCCATAAAACCACCTCTATTTCTTTAAAGCATTTAGTACTGCTTTTTTTAATTTAGTTCCAGATTCTCCCCAATCAGTTAATAATTTCAAGACTTGTTCCTCACTTTTAGTTTTTTTGGCATATTCAGCTATATGAGGAGCACTACCTAATGTAATTTGTTCAGGTCTAAGCTTTTTTAAATAATCTAGAGAATCTGAATATAATTCAATATCACTTTGTGAGTATTTTAAATAACACTTAATTTCATTGGTATCAATGGAAGTTTTAGAGCTTATTTTGTCATATATTGTTTGTAGTATTACAACTCTTTCACTTATGGAAATATCAGCCATTGAAGAGATAGCCTTATTAACATTAATATCACTAAAAGTTAGTAATTGATCAAGTATTTCTTGAGCCTTTGGTGATAAATTATTACTAATTCTGCTTATTTTCTCTTCTAAAGAAGTACGCATAAAATAAAAATAAAGTTTTAAATCCAAAGCTGATAGCATTGGAGATATTTCACACCACTCTTTAACCCAATTGTCATCCTTCCATATGCTAAATTCTTGCAAATCATTATATTTTTTTTGTTCTAATAATTCTAATTCATTTTGAAGAGTACCTTCAAAACACATAATAGCCATTTTATTAAATAAAGCTGGTCTTATATATTCTAGAACCATTATTTTTGCCAAAATGTTTCTATCTAATGTTTTGTTCTTATATTTAGCCATATTTAGTCGCATAATAAGAGAATTCAAGAATCTTTTACATTGGCGTGGATTACCATGTAGAGCTTTTGATAATACAGCAGAAAGTTGTTTTGAAATAAATAAACACTCCATTATAATTTCATTATACTCTGAATATGATTCATTAGAGTAGTTTAGGGAACCTACTGAAAATGTTAAAAAATCTTTTTTCCTTTCTTCTTTTATTTCAGTTACCCATTTATCAAAAACATCTTTAGGAAGTTCTTTTTGTAATAGTAATGCAGTAATATATGTCTCTACTTCTTCTTCGTTTAGTCTGGGTATTCTAATAGGATACTGAATTAATTTTTCTAGGTACTCTTTACCAATGTCAATTTGAATGCCTTCAATATCTTTAAATTTGCTTTTTACTGCATAAGAAATATGTCTTTCATCTGCACCTATTATAAATGCAACATTACCATTAAATAAGAATAATTTAATTGCTTCTAAAGTATTTAAAATTGTATCCGGTGTACACCTATCTAGTTCATCAACAAATACAACTAATTTGGATATTTTACTTTCATCTAGCAATTCTGAGAAATCCTTTTGAAATTTTCTTATATCTTCTCTTAATTCTTTGTTATTTAGTTCATTATTAACAGATTCCTTAATACTATCTATATCTACTCCTGGAATTTCAGGTGGAAGTTTTTTTATAATTGAATCTACAGTTATGTTTGTTAAAGTTCCAATACCACCAGTTAATACAAAATCCAATCCTATTTTTCCAGCTTTTGTTAAGAGTTTAAATTTATCAACACTGTTATATAAACCTTTTAATATTTTTTTTGCTTTTTCACCTAAATTGGTATTTTTACCAATTTCATCTAATATTGTTCCTAATATTGCCGTCTTCGCATCATCATAATTTTCAAATAACCATCCATTAAATAACAAACACTTAATTTTTTTATCTTCTTTTTCTAATTGTTTTTTGCACATTTGCATTAAACTTGACTTACCGCTACCCCAATCGCCATATACACCAATGCTTGCCGGTAATAACTCCTCATTATTAATGATATCCTTTAAAACATTAATCAAACAATCATAATCTAAAAAATCAAGTTCTGTTTCACTATCTTTCCACACAATAATTACCTCCTTATGTAAAAAAGACAGTATTAAATCATAGTTTAATACTGCTCAACTATATAAATTGTATCACATATTGACAAAAAAAGACAGCATTTGCCATCTTTCGCAGTATTTTATATGGAAATTTGTTTTGAACAATATTAGAGACTTTTTATTCTTGCACTAAGAGAACCTACTGCTAGTACAGTGGAAAAAGAAGGATATGGATATGTTGTATTAAGTGTTGGAGAAGTTGCTGGAGTTGTTCCTTATACATCTTTTTCTGCTAGAAGTCATCTTTTTGAAGAAAATCCACAACTCCTTAGAAACTTTCAAAAAGCCATTCAAAAAGGATTAGATTATGTTCATAATCATTCTAATTCAGAGATAGCTGAAATTATAAAAGATCAATTTCCTGATACATCTTTTGAACTGTTAGAAGATTCAATTAAACGATATCGTGAAAATGATACTTGGCCAAAATCTACTACTTTTACTGAAGAATCTTTTAATCATTTACAAGATATTATGATTGATTATGGAGAATTAACAGAGAAAGTAGATTTTAATCAATTAATTGTTCAATTCTCTTAAAAGTATGGAAACATACTTTTTTTTATTTCTTTTGCCTAAACCAACTTTTTTTCTTCTCATACAATAATTATTAGGTGAGGGTATGAAAAAAATATTAGAAGTGAATCATATCTCTAAAAACTTTCATTCTCTAAAAGAAGAGACTATTGCTTTAGAAGATATTCATTTTTCTGTTTCTCTAGGAGAATTTATTTCTATTGTTGGACCAAGTGGTTGTGGAAAAAGCACTATTCTTTCTATCTTGTGTGGATTATTAAAACCATCTTGTGGAAATACTGTTCTTCTTAATCATTATAAGATTGCTTATATGCCTCAAGAAGATTCCCTTCTTCCTTTTCGAACAGTATTAGAGAACTGTTTATTAGGTTTAGAGATAGAACATCAATTAACAGAAGAAAATAAAAAATATGTGATTTATTTACTAGAAACATATGGTTTAGGGGATTTTATGAATCAATATCCGAATCAATTATCTGGTGGAATGAAACAACGTTGTGCTCTTATTAGAACACTTGCTTTAAAACCAGATATCTTACTATTAGATGAAGCTATGTCTAGTCTTGATTATCAATCTCGATTATTGATTGGAGAAGATATTTATCAGATTATTAAAAAAGAGAAAAAAACAGCTATTATGGTAACTCATGATATTGGAGAAGCTATCAGTATGTCAGATAGAGTTATCGTATTAACAAAACGTCCTAGTGTCGTTAAAAAAATCTATGAAATCAAATTCGAGGAAAAGAAAGGTCCTATTGAAAATCGAAAGGACAAAAACTTTTCATTCTATTTTGATCAAATATGGAGGGATTTAGATGTTAAAAATGAGTAAAGAACATATCTTGTTTTTAAAAGAAAAGAAAAAAGAAAAAAGAATGATTCATTCTTTTCGAATTCTTATTTTTCTTACTTTTCTATTCTTATGGGAATTATTAACAAGAATCAATCTTCTAAATCCATTTTTATTTTCTAGTCCAAGTAGAATTGTTAAAACTACTATTAACTTATTTATGAAGAATCAATTACTCTTTCATATTGGTATTACTCTATGGGAAGTTTTCTTAAGTTTTGTATTATCCTTTTTTCTTGGATTACTTATTGCTTATTTCTTATGGAGATATCCTATTCTATCTAAAATAGTTGATCCTTATCTTATGATACTAAATTCTCTTCCTAAGGTCGCTTTAGGTCCTTTGATTATCATATGGATGGGTGCAAGAATTCATTCTATTATTTTTATGTCTCTTACAATTAGTTTATTTTCTACTATTATTAATTTATATGAAGGATTTCATACTGTTCATAAGAATGAACTATTATTACTGAAAAGTTTCCATGCTTCTACTTTTCAAATATTTTTTAAATTAATTCTACCTAGTAATCTTTTAACTATTATTTCTACTTTAAAGATAAATATTTCTATGAGTTTTATTGGTGTTATTATGGGAGAATTATTAGTTTCTAAAATGGGATTAGGTTATTTGATTATGTATGGTTCTCAAATCTTTCAATTAGATTTAGTATTAACTAGTATTGTTATACTTGGAACTCTTTCTTATCTTTTCTTTTTTGTCCTAGATTTGTTACAAAAAAGAATGAAAAAAAAGAGAAATTAATTCTCTTTTATCGACTCATTTATACTTTCTTGTATTGTCTTATTCTTGATTAATTCATTTTGTCTTGTAATAAAAGTTACCATTTCATTTTGAGCTTCTTCACATACTTGTTGTTTTGCTTGTTTTGTTGCATTTTCTTGATAGCTCACATTACAATTACTTGTATCATTATTATTTCCTTCTAGTTGAAATATTTCTTTATCGTTTGTATATTCTACTGTGAAAGAAATTAATCCTGTTTTCAAGTCAGATGAAATTGTAAAGTTTTTGGTTATTCCATTTTGATAAATCATTTTTAATCCTATGAGACTTGATGAGTTCTTTGAATAATTATATTCTTCAAATTCACTATTCACATTATTTTTCACATCTTGTATATATTCATCTAAGTTCTTTGTTGAGTATTGTTTCTTATAGAATGGAGAAGAATCCTCTTCAGAAAAATAACCATTGTTTCCCATTGCTTCTTGTAAAGAATGAGTCATATAATATATGATTCCTAAGATTGTTAGTAATAATACTGCTAGTACTATTGGAAGAAACCAATAGTATTTTTTTTTCTTTTTCTTAGCCATATTAGTCTCCTTTTTATATATACTTTAAAGCATTAAAGATTTTTTTGGAACGAGATTTTACTCCACTAATCCACTGTGATTTATCACTACCAACATAAGCTACTGATACTCCTTCGATTGTTTTTCCATGATAGTATTTACCACCTGGAGTCAAATATTTTGTTTTTAATAGACTTCCTTGATAATCTAAAAAATCCCCAATGGTGTTAAAATAAGCAAAGGATCCTCCTGCATTTTTTCCACAACCTTTGGATGGGTGTGCAGAAGAAGATCTGACTCCACCTAAATTATTACAATTTTTACTAATAGAAGAAGTATACCAACCTGATTCTGTTGCGTTTAATCCTAATAAAAAAAAGACATTGATGCTGTATTTATGTTCTGTTTCTAAAAAGTCATTTACAAATGGTATAAAATTTCTACTATTCTTTCCAACCCTACTGGGATTATTTAATACTGCAGTTAATTGAGCTGCGGTAGCATTACTAATTTTGGTAAGATCATTTAAATCATATACAACGTTGTCAATTGATAATGATTGGTTTCCTGTGGAAGAATTATTCGTTCCGTTACTATCACTACTACCATTACTGTTATTACCATTACTTCCTGTATTGGTACCTGTTGATTTTTCATAATTCTTGTCATCATTAATTATTTTTTTTCTTTCTTCATCATCACCACTATAATTACTACTACTTGGTTTTTTATATTCTTTCGCAGCATTCCAACATTTGCTAATTGTAAAATTTTCTCCCATTATATTCATTGTTACATCAATTAAAATTGGAATCATAAATATGATAACTGTTGCGAATACTGAATTTTTAATTATATCTTTAATTTTTTTATCATCTGGATTTGCCATTAATTTTGAAATATTAATTGTTAGACTGATAATTAAAATAATTGGAACAAGAATTTGAATTAATTGAAACCCTCTTCTTGTGATGTCTAATATATAAGATAATGTTGGAGATGAACAATTATTTACTATTGCTAATACTTCTATCATATTACTACCTCTTTCTAATTATGAATAAAGTTTTCTTTTTTTTTATTTTTTATTATAAACTATTCTTAGAAAAAAATCTATTTTCTAGACCTTTTATCTTAGTTTTTTCCAAAAATTGTAAAAGAAAGCATTAATCCTCCACAAATATTTGCAGAGTGTGTTGAATATCCATATTGAGCAAATGTAAATGGCATAATAAATGGAACTCCTCTAGTTTCTCTTAATACTCTTTTATGAACTTCGTCTATTCTTTCACCAATAGCCATTTTTCTAGCTGCACAATGAATTAATATATAAGCAGCTGGTACTCTATATAGTTTTTTCTTTGCATCTCTTAGAGTAGTGGTAACTCCTTCAATTAATTGATCTGTATTTGCTTCTAACTGAATAATTGCTGTTTTTTCTACTATTTTATTACTTAATGTAATGGTATCATCACTGGTTGTTCTAGTACCCATATCATTTCCAAACATAGGATGTCTAATGACTGTGATATTTCCTAATGGGTCTTTAATTCCTAATGGTTTTGTAATTGATTTTTTTAATAGGTCTCTATCTTTTAAATCTAATGGAGATTCATTGATCCAATGAGCATATTTTTTTAGAGCAGATACTCCATCAATTGAAACTAGGATATGATCGTTTTTTACTTCGGTAATTAATCCCATATTGTTTGTTTCTTTGTAACAACCAGAAAAAGATGTCACAATTTCATTATCTGTATAGAAAAAGGCAACGGCAACTCCTGATGTAAAACACTTATCATTACAGATTATTTTCCAGTTTTCATTAATTTCATCATCAGCAGCAGTTCCTCCAAACATAGGAACTCTACCGATTACATCTTGAATTCCCATAAGAAACTCTTCTTCTTCATCTTTTGAAGCTACCATAAAAAAGTAAGCAGGAGCTCTTGTCGTATTAGCATTTTCAACTGCTTCAATTGCAACTTTTCTTCCTATCTTTCTATTATCTTTTCCTGATTCGTGGGCAGCGACCCCTACTACTAAATTAGGATCATTTAAAGATAGTACACCTGTAAAGCCATCTTCTCCTGTTATATATCCATCAGGAACAAGAATTCCTTCACTACTGGTACATCCAATTATAGGTGCCTTTGTCTCACTATTGATTCCTTTTACTACTTTCTTTATATCTGCTTTTTCTGAAGTAAAAAGGAAGTTTAATTTTACATTTTCAAAATCTTTTGTTGATTGTTTTATGGATTCAAATCCCATTAAAAAGCTATCTGGATTCGTGCTATATCCAACTTTTGACTTTAACATTTATCCCACTCCTTTTAATAAGCTTCTTTGTAGATATTGATTAAATCTTCTACGGTAACTTCTACTGGATTTCCTGATGTACAAATATCATTGATTGCTTGTTTCGCAAGAGCAGGAAGCATTTCTTCTGGAATTCCTATTTCTCTTAATCTTTGTGGAATTTCCAATTTTTTTGATAAATCTTGAACAGATGAAGCTAATTTTTCGATGACTTCTTCATCTGATAAATTCGTAATATTTAAATCTAGTGCATTACACATATTTCGATATAATTCTTTGCAACCTCTTCCATTAAATCTTAATACGTGTGGTAATAATAAAGCATTTGCTATTCCATGAGGAGTATCAAAAAAGGCTCCTAGGGAATGTGCCATCGAATGAACAATTCCTAAACCAACATTGGAAAAGCCCATTCCTGCAATATATTGAGCATAAGCCATTTTTTCGATTGCTAGTGGATTTTTTTCCATAACGGATTTTTCTAAATTTTTATAAATTAGGGACATCGCATTAATATGAAACATATCTGGTATTAACCAACCAGCTTTGGTAATATATCCTTCCATGGCATGAGTTAAGGCATCCATTCCTGTTGATGCCGCTAGAAGTTTTGGCATATTTTGCATTAAATCTGGATCAACAATAGAACAAATTGGGATATCATGAACATCCACACATACCATTTTTTTCATTCGATTCTCATCAGTAATAACATAATTAATGGTTACTTCTGCTGCTGTTCCAGCTGTTGTTGGAAGGGCAAATAGTGGTAAACCTTTATTCTTGGTATTTGCTAATCCATCAAGACTTACAACATCTGAGAACTGCTCATTTGTTACAATAATAGAAATTGCTTTGGCTGTGTCTATGACACTTCCTCCTCCAACGGCAACAATCGCATCTACTCCATTAATTTTTGCTAGTGTTACTCCGTCTAATACATTTTGAACAGTAGGATTTGCTTTGATATTGAAATATTCTATATAAGAAATTCCTCCTGTTTTTAAATAATCAGAAACCATTCCGGTTACTCCACAATTATTTAAATTATGATCAGATACTAACAATATTTTGTGGAAAGATCGATTTTTTATTTCTTCTACTATTTTCTTTCTAGAGCCTCTTCCAAAATAAGATGTTTCATTTAATACCATTCTATTTATCATTTTCTTCATCCCTTTATTCTTTTTTTTTCATTATATCATAATTTTTGTTGCTTTTTCTTATTTTACTTTAATATATCTTGTGACTTTGAATTTAATGTTAAGTCAGCTACTCTTCCCTCTAAATAAGCATAGTAACCTGCTGCCGCTATCATAGTACCATTATCTGTACAGTATTTCATTGGTGGAATGGATAATTCTACTTGACATTCGGTTGCTAGTTTTTCCATTTCTCTTCTTAGTACTTGATTTGCGGCAACTCCTCCCGCAACGATAATATTTTTAATATTTTTATCTTGAATTGCTTTTCTAACTTTTGATATAATTGATTCTATCGCAACTTTTTGAAAAGAAGTCGCTAAATCTTCTTTTCGAAGAGGATTGTTTCTTTGTTCTTCATTATGAGCTAAATTAATAACGGCACTCTTTAATCCACTAAAAGAAAAATTGTAACTATCATCTTTTAAAGGAACTGGTAGTTTATAAGTATCTTTTCCCTCTGCTGCTAGTTTATCTAACTTAGGTCCTCCTGGATATTCTAGTCCAATTACTCTTGCAACTTTATCATAGCATTCCCCAATTGCGTCATCTAGAGTTCCTCCTAATTTTTCAAAATGATAATGTTCTTTCATTTCAATGAGTTCGGTATGACCTCCACTAACAACAACTGCAATTAAAGGAAATTGTAATTCTTTTACTAAACTATTTGCATAGATATGTCCTGCAATATGATGAACTGGTATTAGTGGTTTATTATAAATAAATGATAAGGTTTTAGCTGCTTCTAAGCCAATTAAAAGAGAACCTATCAATCCTGGTCCATAGGTAATGGCAATGGCATCTATCTCTTCCATTTTCATATTTGCTTTTTCTAAGCATTCTTCTAAGACAATGGTAATATTTTTTACATGATGTCTACTAGCAATCTCTGGTACAACTCCTCCATAAGACTTATGAATATCTATTTGAGAAGAAATAACAGTTGCTATCTCTTGAGTTCCATTTTTTACAATGGATACACTAGTCTCATCACAACTAGATTCAATTCCTAAAATGTACATATCTTTCATATCTATCACCTTTTCATTTCTTTTATTTTAACATAAAAAGTTCCTTTTTTCAAAGGAACTATTTTTTTCTTTCCATCAATAATCCATTCACTCCATTGTAATAATTTTCTCTTATCGCAACTTGTGTAAAATGATTCTTTTTATATAAGTGAATTGCGGGAATATTATCTTCTCTAACTTCTAATGTGATATCTTTATCTACAAGAGAAATCATTTCTTTTAATAGAAGATTTCCTTTTCCACAATTTCTTTTGGATTCTATTATTTCAAATTGATTAATTTCTGCTCTATCATAAATATCACTAAAATAAAGATATCCTATTATTTCATCCTCTTCTTCTAAGATTAGTACTCTTCCAAAAGGATTATTATCTAGTTCAAAAGATAATTTCTTATCAATGAGATAAGGATTCTTTTGTAATATCTGATTATTTTTATCTATTTCTATTATCATAATAAACTTTCTTCAGCTTCTGTTAGCTTCAAATATTCTGGATTTATAGCATGTGGATTTTTACTTTCTCTTTCTTTATAAAAATCTATTATTTTTAAGAAATCAGGACTATAACTTTCGGTTATTATTTCTTCTTCAAAGGTATCATTAGAAATAAATTCATAGTCTTGATAAGCACTTAATTTCATTTTTAAATCTTCTAATTTTATATGTCGAGGTTTTAATAGTTCTTGGTAGTTTTCATCATAAATTGCTCCAAAAACATATCCTCTTCGAGCATTAATAATTGGTACATGAATCTTTGTTTTTTTACTTGATATTGCCATTGCTTCTAATGATAACAATGGTACAATTGGAATATTTAAAGACCATGCATAGGTTTTCGCAATGGTTACTCCAATTCTAATTCCTGTAAAACTTCCTGGTCCATTTACAATGTATATTTTGTCGATATCTGCTGGTTTTAATTGATTATTCGTAAACATGGATACGATTTGAGGTAATGCTTCTTTTGATAGGTCTTGGCCATATTCTTGTTCTACTTTTGATACTATACTACCATCTTCTACAATTGCAGAATATAAAAAACTAGATGAGGTATCTATATAAAGATATCTCATAGAATTGCCTCACATAATTCTTCATATTTACTTCCGTATGGAGTAATTGTAATAATTCTTTTATTTTCATCTTCAGATGAACTTTTAATTTTAATATCTAATCTTTTTTCTGGTAAGTAATCAGGAATCATATCTGCCCATTCAATGATTGTTACTCCTTTTTTTGTAAAATATTCTTCTATTCCTAAATCTTCTACTTTACCATCTAGGCGATATACATCCATATGGTATAGTGGCATTTCTCCTGATGTATATTCTTTAATGATATTGAAAGTAGGAGAAGTCACTTCTTCTTTTACTTCTAATGCTTGTGCAAAACCTTTTGTAAATACAGTTTTTCCACTACCTAAATCTCCTTTTAAACAGATAACCATATTAGGAAATTTCTCTGATTCAATATTTTGAGCTAATTCAATTGTTTCTTCTTCTGAATATGTTGTAACTTTAAAATCCATTCTTATCACCTAAGGTTTATTATATCAAAAAAAAAGAGTATTACAACTCAAATAACTAATATTTTTATATATTTGTATAATTTGTGTCTATCTTTTTCTTTATAAAACAAAAAAATTCTTGGCAACTTCCTATTTTCGCATTCACTATCGTCGGCGTTTAGTGGCTTAACTTCTGTGTT
>CADBSF010000084.1 GCA_902797265.1 uncultured Erysipelotrichaceae bacterium | reverse complement strand
AATTACCAGTGGGTTTCTATAATGCACAAAAAATCAGTCATATTTCAGACTGATGTATATAAAAGTTCGAATAGTTCGAACAGATTCGTCACTGGTGCTCAGAAGGGGAATCGAACCCCTATCAATTCCGTCGGAGGGAACCATTCTATCCAATTAAACTACCCAAGCAAAAACAAAGGTTACACTTCACTCGTAACCTCTGTACATTTTGTTCCAAATTTTTTCGCTAATTCAATCCATTTATCAACTTTAGCTACTCCATTTTCTACTACATTATCTTCTTCGCCTTCTATATCAAGAAGTTTTCCAATATCAATTTTATCGTAATTAATCAAAACTCTATTTGTTACACTATCATTTGTTCTCACAACACTTACATCATAGTAAGCTAATCCCTCATAATAGGATTTAATTTTATTATAAGATTCCTCATATAAATCAAGATTCGCTGCTTTACTAGAAGTAACTTTTTCCTCTGATTCTACAATATTTAAAACCTCTCCCGTATAGTAAATATCATAATTTAAGCTTGCTTTGATATCATCTTGAGCTGTTGCTTCTCTTGTACAATGTTTATGTTTCATAGATTCTGTATTAACAGGTTCCCCATTTATAATAACATTTTTCTTTGAATTCTTTTCACATCCTGATACCATTACTACTAAAATTAATAAAATAATAATTATCGTAAATTTTTTCATTTTTCTCCTTCTTTCTTTTTCCTTAATAATATATCACATTTTTTATAAAAAGAAAATGACTTTTAAATAAAGTCATTGATTTCTTTATAAAATTCTTCAGATAATTCTTGATCCATTTTTCTTAAAAACCCATGATTAGCAAAAGGTAATTCTAATAATTTATACGTTTTAGGATCTTTTAATGAAAAATAGTCTTTAATATAATCACTTAAAGAATCAACACTACCTATTAATACAAGAGTATTAATATTATTATCTTTCATTAAATCTTTGTAGTTATCTTTATACTCTATTTGATTATAATATTCTTCTAATCTTCTAACTAGTTGAGGATTGAATTCTCTATTCTTATCAACAGATGGAAACTTTCTAATATCTTCTATGTTTAAACTTAGTATAGGGTAACAAAGAATTTCTTTATTTATTTTCAAACCTATCTTTTTCGTATGAAGATACTCTATCATTGTACATCCAGTAGAATCTCCCATTAAAACAATTTTATCCGAACTTTTATCATTCTTTTCTAAACCATCATAGATATAATCAACTGTTGCTTCTATATCCATTAATAAATCTTTGTATGGCTTATCATCTTCCTCATATTCAATTCCTATTACTAATTTATTTAATTTATTACTTAATTCTTTACAAATTCTAGAATACTCTCCATGACAAGAAGTTACTTTTCCATTCCCATGAATATATAGAATAATATTATCAATTTCAGATATCTTTTTTGGATAAAATACTCTTATAGGAAGTATATCATCTGATAAAATTATTTTATAATCACTAATATTTCTTTTTGAAATCGTAGGATGTAAAATTTCTCTTATTGTTCTGAATAATCTATACTTTGTATCATTATCAAATTCATTTTCTATCATATTATCACCATTCTAATCATATCATAAATCTTAAAAATCCTATCCTATGATTTTCATTATTTACACTATTTGCCACTATTTTTAAAATTTTCTTTCATCAAATCTTTTATCTTTTCTCTTAATAATTGATTTGTAAATTCTAAGTCTTCAGATGGTTCAAAAGGTTCACCAATTCTTACTACCAAGTTCTTACTTCTAAATTTATATTCTCCTGTAATCGCAAATGGTACTATGCAACTATTGGTTTTATGAGCCATTGATACTGCCCCAAATTTAAATGGTAATAGAATATTTTCTAAATACTCTTCCATCGTAATTCGATGATTTAGAATTAAATCCTTTAAGAATTCATTTCCATTATAAATATTATCAATAAACTCTGCCCTAGTAATTATTTTTTGTTCTAATAACTTCTCTAAATAGTGCATTTGAGAAGTTTTATTCTTTTTTACTTTCTTATAAAAATCTTTATAGTCAATCTTACTTTCCATGTTGTAATTTTCATATAAAATCTTAATATATTCCTCTTTTAAACCATTTCTAGTTCCCTCTGGGAATAATCCAAGGGCATGGTTATTCTTTAATACTTCTAATGCTTGTGAAGTTGCTTCTTCATCTTTTTTACTTCTATCAACAGAAATACATCCACTGCTTCGAAAGAACCAAGCAAATTTTCCATCAAAGTATTCTTTTTTTGCCATATAATGAAGATTCCTTTTGGTAGAAATTACTACATTACATTGATCCATAATATGAATGTGATTTCCAACGATTACCATAGATCCTTCTTTCGGAATATTTTCTTTTCCTATGATTTTTGGATTATACCAAAACCGATAGATAGGACCTAATACATTACGAAAGACTTTATATAGAGTCATTTTTTCATCCATTCTTTTTTTCCTCTTCTCTTATTTTTTTTATAATAAAGTTTTCTAATTTTTTGTTTTCTTTGTCTAAATTATCTCCAATTGTAATTGGAGGAAAATATTGTATTTTTACTCTCTTTCCAATAAAATTATATTTTCCTGTAATGACAAAAGGAACGATTTTAGTATTTGTAACTTGAGCTGCTTTTACAGCACCTATTTTAAATGGTAAGATGATTTTTTCCGTTCGATTAATCGTTGCTTCTGGAAATATTCCAACACATAATTCTTTTTCTAAAAATTTATAGGCATTATATAGTGCTTCTTTATCATGAATTTTTCGATTTACAGAAACACAACCCATTCCTCTACAAATGATGCCCATTACACCGTGAAATAGTTCTTCTTTTGCTAAAAAATGAACTTGTCTTCTCTGCGTTGCGACAATGATGACTGGATCTGCCCATTCTGTATGATTTCCAGCAAATAAAATTCTTCCTTTTTTCGGAATATTTTCTTTCCCTTCTACTTTCGGATGAAAGATAATCGCAACTAAAAATATTACCAATGGTTTTACTACTTTATAAAAAATGGTGTCTCTTATTTTCATTTTATACTCCTCTTAAATATTATAAAATAATTCTTAAAAAAATACAATTATTATCCCAATAATTGTAAGCAAAAGAAAATTACTATTTCTTTTTTAATACTTTCTTTTCTTCTGGATTAAAAATACTAGATATATCTAATGAAAAGATATTTTCTGTTATCTCTTTCATAGTATCCAAATCAGTTCCATGATACATTCTAGCAGCCTTTCTACCTGTGACATAAGATACACGAGTAATAATAGAAGTTCCAGTACCAGCTAGTTGAACTAGATATAAATATAACAAATCTTCTATTTCTTCTTGATTCTTATCTGGATGAGATTCTTTTAATATTTCCATCATTCTTTCTCTCTTAACAAAACCCTTTTCTTCTTTTTCTTTGATAAGAGATAATAAATCCATCATCATCGGTGTAATAGAGTCAATGAATCGATTTCTAATATAATACATGGCAATAATTTCATCATTATCAAGTCCTCTTTCTTCTAAATAATCTATTGCCAAGTACTCATAAAAAATAGGAAGAAATTCCGCTAATAAATAAGACATATTATCTATTTTACTCTTTTCTGCAATAAGATGAATCAATTCATGTACTAATACATTAAAATCATTTACATTATAATTTCGATATAAGGTTATTTTTCCATTATCTGCATTCGAACGATTTCTCAATTCATTATTTTCATTATCTATCAATACTAATCGATCTTCCTCTATGATTTTATGAAAGAACGTTTTCCATTCCATAGAAGGATCCACTTCTTCTAAAAAAGAATCCGTTAATGAGATTAATTCTTTTTCCGTTATAGAAGTTAACTTGTAGGACATTTCCTCTTCCTCTTTAGGATATTCTTTTAATTCTTCCCAAAAAGGTTCTAAATCATTAAAGAGATTAGGATAAATAGAATGAATCGTATCATCTGTTACTTTTAGCATTTGATTCATAGCATATTCTTCTCCATATAGAAGTAAATAATTCCATATATTCGATTGTTCTTCTTTGATATTTTTCAATGATTTTAGGATATCTTCCTCTTTGTCATAATAAACAAATGTTGCGAGACTAAGATCATATAATCTATCATGGTCTGACTTATTAAAATAATCTTCTTTATCATATGTATGTAGTAAATACTCAAGAAACAATTTTGATAATTTAGAAGGATTTTTTTTATAATCTTTTACCCATTTTTCATTCTTCATTTCTCTTACTTTTTTAAGAATAAAAGTATCCAAATCTTTTATTGGATAATGATTTACATATCTACCACTAAATGATATTTTATTTGGTAAAATTGTTTTAAAAAAATCATAATTATTTTCTAATAATTCAATTAATTGTTGGTAAGATGAAATTGTTTTCAAATGATAATAGATACTAAAATCTTTATATGTTCTAAGCATAGATATCCTCCTATTAGAAAGTATTATAATCATTTTCCTTATTTTTTCAAGAAAAAAAAGCTTTTATAGCTCCTTTCCATTTATTTAATTATCAATATTTTTCCATTATTTATAAAAGACAATTCTTTTTCTTTTTTTATTTTTTCAACTATCTCCAGTATTTCCTCTCTTCTATCTATTATCTGATTTGGAAATATTTCTTTTATTATTTCTTGTATATAAGAATAATTTGGATGATTTAGAAGAATCTTTTTATTTTCTGGAATTCTTAAAGATTTTAAATATTTTTTTATCTCTTCTTCCTCTCCTAAATGAATCCAGTCTAGTAACTCTTTTTTATCAAATTCATATTCATTCTCTGTACAAGGACGATAATAAGAAATACAATCTTCTTTCTCTTCATCTGATGAGATGATTATTTTGCAATCATTCTGTAAATTTTCAATCTTATCATTCGTAATATAAATATCTACTTCTTTATAATTCTTTCTAATACTATCTATTAAAGGATAACACTCTATTATATTTCCTTTTATTCCTATCATATACAAGCCTTCTTTTTTCTATATTGTCAATAATATTTTTTTTACGATATTAATAATTATTTGTTTATTCTTTTCTCTTGAATCTTCTTTTACTTCTACACTTTCCCGGTAATAGTTATCTTTTTCTTTCTCATAAATACTAATAAATACTACATTATCTTTTCCATAAGGGTTTTGTTCATCTACTCTATTTAGTTTACCAGTTATTCCTATTCCAATATCACTATTTGTAAATTCTACAATCGCATGAGCCATTGAATCCGCTGTTTCTATACTATAAACAGTATAAGTATCAATAATACTTTTATCAACTCCCATTTTCATTTTAAATTCATTTGAATAAGTGATTGCACTAAATTTGATTACCTCACTAGAACCTTCTACATTGGTAAAAGCATTAACTAAACCTCCTCCTGTACAAGATTCCATAGTAGAAATTGTTTTATTTTTTGCTTTATATTTTTCGATTACTTCTTTCATAATACCTCTATATTTCCAATTGAAGTTGTTTTTCTTCACTTTCTTTTTTCTTTACAATTTTATTAATAATTTTCTTTTTCCCATTCCATAGAGAAGAAGTATCTTCTCTTTTATAATATGTATTAATAATAAGTGCTAAATATTTGGAACAATCTACTTCTTGGAACCATTCGGTTTCTTTTACTTCTTGTGGGACATAAGTTAAATTTGTGGAATAGATTTTGTCAAATAATCCATTGGCATATGCTTCTTTAAATCTATCAATTCCTTCTGTAAATAAGGAGAATGTTACAATTAAGAATATTTTGTCGACACCTTTTTTTCTTAAGAATTCGGCAACTTCAAGAATTGATGCTCCACTAGAAATCATATCATCTACTATGATGACATCTTTTCCTTCTGGACTTGCTCCCATATACATATGCTCAACAATGGGATTCTTTCCATTTACAACTTTTGATAAATCTCTTCTTTTGTAAAAGACTCCAACATCTACACCTAACATTTCAGCATAATATCTAGCTCTTTCCATTGCCCCCATATCAGGAGCAATTACTAGTAAATCTTTGATTTCTTCATTATCAATTAATTCTTCTAATATTCGATGAGTAGGATAGAAATTTTCAAAGGGAAGTCGTGGAATAGCGTTACATACACTTGAATTATGAGCATCGAATGTCATGATGTTTTTTACTCCAATATTTTCTAATTCTTGAAGAGCAATTGCACAATCTAAGGATTCATTACCCTTTCTTTTATCTTGTCTTGATTGATATAAAAGCGGCATAATCACATTAATTTTAGCACAGTGACCACTTGTTGCGGCTATACTTCTTTTGATATCTTCAAAATGTTCATCCGGTGACATATGATGAATTCTCCCATGATAACTATACGTAATATCATAATTTCCTACATCACTTAGAATGTATAGATCAATATTGTTGATATTTTCATTTATTCTTACTTTTCCTTCTCCATTACTAAATCGCTCTGGAGTATAATCTAGTTGAAAACTTTCTTCCTGCTTATTTAATCTTTTCAATTCCTTATCTACTTTTTCTCCTAATTCTTTGCAATTAGGCATTACTAAAAGTTTTAATTTACGATTATTCATAATATTTCCTCCTACCTTCTCCTAATATACTATATCATTTTTTTATCTTTTCTAAAAATCTTTTTTTCTTTTTTTTACTATAATTGTCTATTATTTTCTTTTAAACAAGAAAAAGACTATTCTTTCTAACGAGAATTAGTCTTTTTACCTTTTGTAATAATAAATGATACACCGATTTTTTCATTTTTGATTGTAATATCATAATCCATAATGTTTAGTGTTTTTTTAACGATAGAAAGACCTAAACCGAACTCTCCTTTGATACCTTTTCGAAAGGGCGTAAAGATAGCTTTAATAAAGTCTTCGTCTATGTTATCTCCATCGTTATATAGAATAAGTTTATTTTGTTTCGCCGTAATTTTAATTTTTTTATTAGCATATCTCATAAAGTTACTAAGAATATTATCTAAAATAGTTTCCCAATGTTCAGAAGAGCCTACATACTTTGACTTTGGATCAACAGATACTTCAAAAACAATATCTTTTCGATGAAATTTGAATTTTTCAACTTCTTGATCAATTATTTTTTTCATATCAACTACTTGAGATTCTATCTTTTCACTATTTTTAAGATAATCTAATTTATTTAAGTAAAGTAGTGAGTGTACTTTTTGCTCTAGTTTGCCTGTTTGTTCTTTGATTATTTTAAAAGTTGTACTTTCATCTTCTACCCCATCTTCATAAGCTTCAATATAAGATTCTATAACTGTGAGAGGAGTTTTAAAATCGTGAGAAATATTTTGATACATTTGATTTCTATATTGTTCTTGATTAATTAGGGATAGTCTCATATCTTCTATTGCTAGAGCAAGAGATCTGATTTCATCATCCATTGTGAAATCAACAGTGTGATTATAATCAGGATTATCGATATTATCAATCTTATTCTTTAATTTCTCAATTTTTCTTACTAGAACACTTGACCATAAAACAACCATCATTCCAATTAGTAAGAAAGTCGCTAAAACTAGTGGGAAGATAGCCTTTAGTATCGATGTTTTTGTTTCATTAATATAACTATCATTTGTTATGGCAATTTTTGTAATTAAGTCATTTTTTAAGGTATAGTAATAGTATGTCTTATGGTTATAAACAAATTTACCATAAGATTTTGTCATTTTATTTATTATTTCATCAATCTTATCATATTTAATAACGTCATCAATATTAGGACTAGTAGTTGTACTATCATCCTTTACATATAAATAAGCTATTTTCGCATTTAATATGATATTATCTAAGTCATTATCGTAGAATCTTAAGGGTTCTCTTAAGTAGTTATAGATATTATTTTCTGCAACAGGGATTAATAATCTTGGAAGAATTGCTCCTAGAGAAATAAATAGTAAGACAAAAGCAAATCCAACTACTAAAAGTAATTGTTTACTTAAACTATTTTTTGTAAAGTTCATAGTAATCTATAACCATAGCCATAGATGGCTTCAATCTTTAGTTTGGACAAACGCTTTCTTACTCTTCTTACTAAATCATCCACTACTCTATCTGTTCCAAAATAGTCTTCTCCCCATACACTATTTAATATTTCTTCTCTGGAAAAACTTTTTCCTTTATTATTGATAAAAAGTACTACCAAGTCAAACTCTAATGTTGTCATTTTAATTTCTTTCTTATCAAGAGTAACAATTCTTTTTTCTAAATCAATCTTATAATTATCATAAGTTAATTGATTATTACTTTGTTCTTTATCTTTATATACTCTCTTAATAATATTATTTACTCTTAATACTAATTCTTTACTTGAATATGGTTTAGTCATGTAATCATCGCTTCCAAGTTCAAGACCAAATATCTTATCAATTTCTTGATCTCTTGCTGATGTAAATATAACAGGAACATTTTTATCTTTTTCTCGGATTTGTTTGATTACATTATAGCCACTTACATCATCTCCTAACATAATATCTAATATCCATAAATCTACTTTATTGCCAATATAGTTGATAGCGTCGTTTCCTTTTGAAAAAACAACAACTTCATAACCAGCTCTTTCTAAATATAATTTAACAATATTAGAAAGAGCCTCTTCATCTTCAACTAAACATATCTTATACATTTTTACCACCTACCCCTAGTATAGCATTATTTTTCTTTTATTTCTATTTATCTTCCTCCTTTTTTTCTTATTATTTATCTATTTTTTCATCATTGTTATTTTTATTGTTCTTTCTTTATTCTTATAAGCATCACTCCTTTATTTATATTAATTTATCTATCATATTCATTATTATCTTATTATTTTCTATTGTTCTTTTCCTATAAGCATTCCTCCTTTTTCTATATTAATCATAAACCATAAATATGGAAGAAATATCTACCAATTATGGAAAATTATGTGATTTCTTTTCTTATTCTCTTTTCTTCCTCCTTTCTTGATTCCATTGTATCTTATTATTGTGGGATTAATTTGTGGGAATTATGGGAAATTATGGAAAAAAAGAATAAGATATTTCTATCTTATTCTATGGAATCAATTACATCATCACTAAATTGTTTTAGCACTGTACGAGGTTTTGAATTTCCTGTTGCAGGACCAATAATTCCATTTTCTTCTAGTAAATCAATCATCGTAGCAGCTTTATTATATCCAATTTTAAATTTTCTTTGTAAAAGAGAAGCAGATGCTTTCTGAGTTTTTATTACAAATGTAACTATTTCATCATATAATTCATCATCACTAGATGCTTTAGAATTATCGCCAGTCTCTTCTTCTTTAACTTCTTCTTTTTCTTCTTCTAATTTCATAAAAGCATCATTATACTGAGCATCTTGTTGGTCTGATGTAAATTTAATTAATTTTTCAATTTCTTCATCCGTAATATATGATCCTTGAATACGAATTGGAGAATTCATTCCAATTGGTAAGAAGAACATATCCCCTTTTCCAAGTAACTTTTCTGCTCCTGTTTGATCTAGGATAGTACGGGAATCAATTCCACTTCCTACTGCAAAAGCAATACGAGATGGGATATTAGCTTTAATTAAACCAGTAATAACTTCTGTAGATGGTCTTTGTGTTGCGACAATTAAATGAATTCCTGCTGCACGTGCTTTTTGTGTAATACGAAGAATGGAATCTTCTACTTCTTTCGCAGCTACCATCATTAAATCTGATAACTCATCAATGATTATGACAATAAAAGGCATTTTTTCTTTTTGAATATCTGGATTATTCTTATTCCATTTTTCAACATATTCATTATAACCTTCTATTTTTTTCGTACCTGTTTCACTAAACATGTGATATCTTTTTTCCATCTCATTTACCATTTTTTGTAATAAGACAGCTGCTTGTTTCGGATCAGATACTACTGGACATATTAAATGAGGAATCCCATTGTAGCATGATAATTCTACTACTTTTGGATCTACCATAGCAAGCTTTACTTCATCGGGTTTCGCACGCATTAAAATAGAACAAATAATTCCATTGACACAAACTGATTTTCCAGAACCAGTTGTACCCGCTATTAGTAAGTGAGGCATTTTATTAATCTCACATACTCCAATATCTCCCATGATACTTTTTCCTAATGGTACCATTAATTTTTTATCTTGATTTTGAAGCATTACTTTACTAGCCATAATTTCATAGAAACTAACACTTGATGGTTTGTCATTTGCAAATTCTACTCCCACTGTATTCTTTCCAGGAATTGGTGCTTCAATTCTTACATCTTTTTTTGATAAAGCAAGTGCTATTTCTCTACTTAATGTTGTAATTTTATTAACTCTTGTTCCACTAGCAATTTCAAGTTCGTATTGAGCAACCGTAGGCCCAATGTGTACTTCTACTACTTTTGCTATTACGCCAAAGCTTTTTAACACTTCTTCTAACTTGACAATATTTGCTTCAATCATCGAATTATCCATACCTACATTTTTTCCCTTTGGCTTATTTAATACGTCAAGTGGTGGCAATTGATAACTTGGATTGATTTTTACCGGTTGAGGTGCTTCTTCCTCTACTTTTTCTTCTACCTTTGGTGTTTCAATCTTCTTCAATTCATCTATATTCTTAATAATTTGCTTATCTACTTCTTCTTCCTCTTCATTTCCATTACTAATAATTACTTTTTTATTATTAATATCTTCTGAATTTTCTGCTTTCTTATGTTCTTTTTCTGTTTTTACTTGTTCCACATGATTCTTAACAAAATCAACAATTGAGAAACCAGTAAACATACAAACTCCAACAATAATAAAAGCAATTGTTACAATTTGCATCCCTGTATAGGAAAATAAAGAAGAAAAAATAAGGGCAAATAATCCTCCAATTAATCCTCCACCAACAGAAATAGACTCCGTTATGGTACCAGTTGACATAATACTATTAAACCCTTTTACTAATTGACCAATCGTTTCTTTATAAATAAGAGAAGAATTCCCCTCATTTAAAGATACAAAATCCCAATGCATAAAAGTAAGAATTCCAATTGCTAGTAAATAAAAACCAAACATTTTAGTTGTAAAAAAATTCGGCCATTCTCTTTTAATAAAGGCATAAATTCCTACTATTAATATTAGAAGTAAATTAACCATATAAATTGAACCCGATAGAAATAGACTAAAAGTTGCGAATAATCTACCAGCAGGTCCTAGTTTTCCTATTCCTAAAATTGTAATAATGATTAGTAGGATGGCATATAATTCAATAGATATTTGAATTTTTTCTTTTTTTGCTTTTTTTCTTTTTCTCTTAGCCATACGATATCCTCCTATCTATCTTTATTATACTACAAAAAGGATATTTTTTCTTAATTATTACAATTATTTGACAGGAAAACACATAGAATAGATATCTTTCTTATTCTCTTTTTGAAAAGAGCAACAAAAAAAGAGCCATTAAGCTCTTGATACATATTTTCCATCAGCAGAAGAAACAATAATTGTCTCTCCTTCTTCTATAAATAAAGGCACTCTAACCATTAATCCTGTTTCACACTCAGCATCTTTTAAAGCATTAGTTGTTGTATTTCCTTTTACAGCTGGTTCTGTATGTGTAATTACTAATTCTATTTTATCAGGAAGATCGATTCCTAAGATTTCTCCTTCAAAACTTGTAATATAAACTTCTAAGTTTTCTTTTAATAATTTCGCTTGGTCCCCTATTTTTGATGCTGGAATTTCTAATTGTTCATATGAAGTCATATTCATAAAATAGAAGATATCATTCATGTTATATAAATACTGCATTAGTTGTTTTTCAATTCGAGCAGTTGCGACTTTTACACCGGCATTGAAGGTTTGTTCATAAATGGCACCTGTTCTTAAATTTTTTAATTTTGCTTTTACAATTGCAGCACCTTTTCCAGGTTTAACATGTTGTGTTTCCATAACTACATAGATATTACCTTCATATTCAATTGTAATTCCATTTTTTAAATCATTTGTACTAATCATGATATTTACTCCTTTTCATTATTTGAAATAAAGTCTCTTATTTCTTCTCTTTATGAACTGTATGCTTTCTACATTTTGGGCAGTATTTATTCATTTCAAGACGGTCTGTTGTATTTCTAACATTTCTTTGTTCTCTATAATTCTCTTCTTTACATTCACTACATACTAGAGTTTTATATTGTCTATTTCCTACTTTTGCCATTTTTATCCCTCCTTACACGTCTACAGGTATTATATCAAAATTTTCAAAAATTGCAAAAGTTTTTTTCTTTTTTCGATAAAATTCTTATATTTTTGTGGAAAATATTGATGTAATGAAGATAATATTTGGAAGTTAGGAGAAATTATGGAATAAAAAAATTATGAATAATAAAATCATCTAATATAATATCATTTTCTACATCATGTAATTGAAATGTCTCTCTTGAAATATCTTTATTATTATT
>CADBSF010000083.1 GCA_902797265.1 uncultured Erysipelotrichaceae bacterium | reverse complement strand
AATTTGTACTTAAATAAGAATAACCAAAACTAATAACACAGATTGTTACTAGTAATAGATTTAATAATATTTTTCTTCTGATATCGGAATTTGTCGTTAATTTTCTATACTTTTTTCTACCCATAATCCATCATCCTATTCTAAGTAAAATTCTATCATAAACGGAAAATAAATACAATAAAAAAAAGAATTAATCATCATTAATCCATTTTTCTAAAGTTATCTGCTAATTCTTTTATCTTTCTTAAACGATGATTTAATCCTGATTTTGTAATTGATTTATTTGTTTCTATTGATATAATTTCTGCTAGTTCTTTTAAAGAAGCTTCTGGATATTTCTTTCTATAAGTTACTACTTCTCTTACTTTTTCATCTAATAGAGTTAATCCATCATTCTCTTCTATAGTCTTAATATCTTCTAATTGAAGAGTAGCAGTTTCTATTACTCGATCCATATTTGCTTGTTCCATATTATTTAATCGATTTGTAATATTCTTTTTATCTCTATAAACTCTAATATTTTCAAAATACATAACAGCTTTAGAAGCTCCAATAATTTTTAAAAAATCACTTATCTTTTCAGCTTCTTTAATATAAATCATATATCCTTTTTCTCTTGATAATATCTTTGCATTTAACTCATAATCATTTAATAATTTTTGTACAAATACAGCTTCTTCTTTATTAGGAATCATTAATTCTAAATGATATCTTGATGTTTTTGGATCATTAATACTACCTACACTTGAGAATACTCCTCTTAGATAAGCTCTTATTTCTTCATTATCTCCTATTATGTCATTTGATATTGTTTCAATATATTGATTCTTATTATCATATAAACCTATTTTTTGTAATATATTTTTTTGAATTGGTATTGTTAATTGATATAGATTTTTTTTACTAAAGTTTAAGTTTTCTATTATATCTATTGTTCCTTCTATATCAAATAATTCTTTTATTTGATTTAATATTCTATCGATAGTAAATTTATTTTCTGTAGATATTTTTAATTCTTTTGATTCTATTGTTTTATTATTTCTAATATATCCTGCTAATTCTGCTATTGATTCTGACCTAGTATTTTCTAGTTTTGATATTTCTTCTTTTACGGTTACTGTGTATGACATATTATGATCTCATTAGATAAGAGAAGATTAAGGAACTTAGTCTTAAACTATGATGTTTTAAGGTATTATCTTCTATTATCATTAAATCTCCTTCTATTAGTTCTACACCTAGTTTTTTGATTTCTTCATAATCGATTATAACAGGATCTTTTTGTTCTTCATTTTGATATTTTAAAGCCATTTCTTCTGATATTTTTGTATTACTTGCGATTACTACATTTACTTTCTTTTTATCTAGATATTTATTTAATAGTTTAATATGATCTCCTACTGTAAAATTATCTGTTTCTCCTGGTTGAGTTACAATATTTGATAAATACATGATAGGTGCTTTTGCTTTATTAAAGGCTTCTTTTACTTCTTTACAAATAATATTTGGTAATACACTTGTATACAAACTACCCATACTAAAGATGATTAAGTCTGCTTCTTCAATTGCGTCTAATACTTCTTTTAGTACTTTTGGTTCATTTTTATAGAAGATTTTTTCAAATTGTCTATGAGCTTTTGTTATTTGCTCTTCTCCTTCAATGATATTTCCATCTTTATCCATTCCCATTAATGTTAAATTTGAATCTTCTGAAATAGGAAGAACGGTATGTCTAACATCTAATAGTTTACTTAAGTGAGCAATAGAATCTTTTAAAGAACCTGTAATATCTAACATAGCTGTTAAAATTAAATTTCCTACAGCATGTCCATCTAAATCACTTGATGTTTTAAATCGATAGGACATCATATTTTTAATTGGTTCATCAATTCCTGATAAATTGGTAATTACTTTTCTGATATCTCCTACTGCTGGTGTATGAAATTCTTCTCTTAGTTTTCCAGTTGATCTTCCATTATCTGATACGGTTATTACAGCTGTTATATCTACTGGAAAGTCTTTTAATCCTCTTAATAGATAGGAAATTCCAGTACCTCCACCCATAACTACTACTTTTTTATTCATCTATTATTCTCCTTCTCTTAATTTATCTTCTTGATAAGATATTTTATTTCGATTTCTTATGATGATTATTATTCCAATGATTATAAATAGAATAGATACTAGTTGTGCTACTTTTAGTGGTCCTAACATTAAGGAATCACTTCTAAAACTTTCAATGATTAATCTTTCTATTCCATACCATATAAAATAAGTAGATACTATATATCCTGTTTTTATTCTTTTTTGTTTTCTTAAGATTAATAATAGAATAAATCCTATTAGAGAAAATATTGATTCATATAGAAAAGTTGGTTCTCTATAATAACCATCAATATACATTCTATCTATGATAAATTTTGGTAGATGAAGATTTTTTAAAAATTGATAAGATACTATTCTACCATAGGCTTCTTGATTAAAGAAATTACCCCATCTTCCTATTGCTTGAGCAATAATTACTCCTGGAGAAATGATATCTAATAATAGTAGTAAATTGATTTCTTTCTTTTTACAGTAGAATATGATAAATAGTAATCCAAATAGAATTCCTCCATGGATTGCTAATCCTCCATTCCATACTTTGAATATTTCTAATAAGTCTTTTTGATAATAATCCCAATTAAAAATACAGTAATAGAGTCTTGCTCCTATAATTCCTGATAAGATCCCATAGAAAAGAATATTGGTAATATCTTCTTCTTTTCCGAATTTCTTTTTACTTTCTTTTAAAATTAGGAATCCCGCTATTAAGATTCCTAATAAGATACAGGTAGAATACCATTTAATTGTAATTGGTCCTAGTTCTAATAATACGTTACTCATGACTCTTTACTCTCTTTATTATTTTTTTCATAAATTCTTCCATAATAAAATTCGTAATGGATAATAGAATTGCGGCAAATAGTCCTATCCATATATTTTTTATTTCAAAATTTTTAAATAATAACCAATCTACTATTTTTAAAATAAATAGATTAATACATGGATAAAATAATCCTAGAGTTAATCCTGTTATAGGTATTGTTAGGGTTACTAGTAATGGTTTTATTGTTTTATTTAAGATATAGATTACTAGTACTGCTAGTGTTGACCATAATAGAAATGGATCTCCTATTGTTATTGTTTTAAAAAGACTAGTAATTAGGATAAATACTAACGTATATCCTATCATATAGAATATCCATTCTATGAATCTATTAATTCTAAATTTATTTTTATCTTTGATTACTAATCGCATTCATTTCACCTCTTAAGGATTTTATTTAGGAATTGTCCAGTATAGGATTCTTTTACTTTGGATACTTCTTCTGGAGTTCCTGTTGTTACAATTTGTCCTCCTAAGTCTCCACCTTCTGGTCCTAAGTCGATAATATAATCAGCTACTTTAATAACATCTAAATTATGTTCTATTACTAGTACTGTATCTTTATTATCTACTATTTTTTGTAATATTGCAAGTAGTCTCTTAATGTCATCTGTATGAAGCCCTGTTGTTGGTTCATCTAGAACAAATAAGGTTTTACCGGTTGCTTGTTTTTGTAATTCTTTTGCAAGTTTTACTCTTTCTGCTTCTCCTCCTGATAGAGTTGGAGCACTTTGTCCTAGTTTGATGTATCCTAGTCCTACATCATCTAATACTTGTAGTTTTCTTTTGATTTTTGGTACATTTGAGAAGAATTCTAAAGCAGTAGATACTCTCATATCTAATACTTCTGCAATATTTTTCTCTTTATATTTTATGTGAAGAGTTTCTCCATTATAACGAGTTCCATGACATACTTCACATGGTACATAAACATCTGGTAAGAAGTGCATTTCTATTTTTTTAACACCATCTCCACGACAAGCTTCACATCTTCCTCCTTTTACATTAAAAGAGAATCTATTTTTTTCAAAACCATACATTTTGGCTTCTTTCGTAGTTGTGAAAAGGGTTCTGATATCATCAAATACTCCCGTATAGGTTGCTGGATTACTTCTTGGTGTTCTTCCAATTGGATTTTGACTAATCGCAACTATTTTGTCTATATTTTCTATTCCTAAAATTTTATCATGTTTTCCTGGTTTTTCTTTACTTTTATATATTTTTTGAGAAACTGCTTTACAGATTATTTCATTTACTAGGGATGATTTTCCACTTCCTGATACTCCTGTTACACAAGTAAATGTTCCTAGAGGGATCTCAACATCTATATTTTTTAAGTTATTTTCTTTTGCTCCTTTTATTTTTAGAGATTTTCCTATTCCTTTTCTTCTCTTTTTTGGAGTTTCTATACATAATTTTCCACTTAAGTATTTTCCTGTAATGCTATCTTTATTTTTCATTACTTCTTCTGGGGTACCGCAAGCAATTACTTCTCCTCCTTTATCTCCTGCACCTGGTCCAATATCCACTAAGTAATCTGCCGCTAACATGGTATCAGCATCATGTTCTACTACAATTAGTGTATTTCCTAAATCTCTCATTTCTTTCATAGAATTGATTAATCGTTCATTGTCTCTTTGATGAAGTCCTATACTTGGTTCATCTAATACATATAATACTCCTGATAAATGAGAACCTATTTGTGTAGCTAGTCTTATTCTTTGAGCTTCTCCTCCAGATAAGGTTCCTGCATTTCTACTTAGTGTTAGATATTCTAATCCTACATTGGATAAGAATGTTAATCGATCAAGAATTTCTTTTATAACTAATCTAGCGATTTCCTTTTTTTCTTCTGATAGTTTTAAATTTGTAAAGAATGGAATTAAGTCTTTAATCGACATTTTTGTTACTTCATAAATACTTTTTCCCCCTAGTTTTACAGATAATACATCATCATTTAATCTAGCTCCTTTACAGGTATCACAGATATGTTCTACCATGTAGTTTTCTAGCCATTCTCTTATCCAATTAGATGAAGTATCCATATATCTTCTTTCGAGATTATTTATGATTCCTTCATAGAATTCTCTTTTATCGTATCTATTTCCCCCTTTGGAATAATAAGAGAAATGAATGATTTCATCAGAACCATATAGGATATATTCTTGTTCTTGTCTTTTTAATTTTTTCCAAGGAACATTCATTTTTATTTTATAGTGATTACATAAGCACTCTAATTTTTTGAAATCGATTCCTTCTGGATCATCTGTTAACGTTTTAATACATCCTTCTTCTAATGATTTGTCTTTGTCTGGTATTAGTAAATCTTCATCTATTTGTAAATTCATTCCTAGTCCTTTACAATCAGGACATGCTCCATATGGTGCATTAAAACTAAATAGTCTAGGTTCTAATTCTGGTAGAGAAAATTCACAATGTGGACAAGCAAATTGTTCTGAGAAAACTAATTCTTTCTTGTCTTCTCCTAGTATTTGGATAATGACTTTTCCTCCTGATAATTTTGTTGCTTGTTCAATGGCTTCAAATAGACGAGATCTTGATTCTTGTTTTAGAGCAATTCGATCGATTACGACATCTATTTTATCTTTTTTATTTTTTTCTAAATTGATTTCTTCACTTAGATCAATCATTTCTTCATTAATTCGTACTCTAATATATCCTTCTTTTCTTAATTTATCTAAAATATCTTTATGGGTTCCTTTTTCTCCATGTACTACTGGTGATAAAATGATTAATTTGGTTCCTTCTGGATATTCCATTATTTTGTTTGTCATTTCTTCTACGCTTTGACTTGTAATTGGAATATTATGATTTGGACAATATGGTACTCCTACTCTTGCGAAGACTAGTCTTAAATAGTCATAGATTTCGGTTACGGTTCCTACTGTAGAACGTGGATTATTATTCGTTGTTTTTTGATCTATGGATATAGCAGGAGATAATCCTTCTATGCTATCTACATCTGGTTTTTCACTATTCCCTAAGAATTGTCTAGCATAAGCAGATAAACTTTCTACATATCTTCTTTGTCCTTCTGCATATATAGTATCAAATGCTAGAGAAGATTTTCCACTTCCTGATAGTCCTGTCATAACAATTAATTTGTTTTTAGGAAGCTCAATATCAATATTTTTTAAGTTGTTTTCTCTTGCACCTTTTACAATAATTTTATCCATAAAAACACCTCTCGCATATTATACCACAAATTTTATTATTTATTATAAAAGAAGAAAAAAATCGAATTATTTCTTCTTTTATTTTAATAGATAATATGTAGTTATATTATTTCTTTAAATGTACAACTTTTACACAATTCTTCACTGGGTTTTCTATCTTGTAATGATTTTTGTAATTCTTGATATCTTTTTTTATTGATGATTTCTTCCATATCTTCTTTTAGGATATTTCCTAAATTTATGATACCTTTTGCATCTAGACAACAAGGGACTACTGTTCCATCTGAAAGAATAGCAATATGAGTTTTTAGAGCATGACAATATCCACAACTTTTGTGGATATTTATTTCTGGCCACTCAAATTGATTACTTTTATCCACATAAATATTGGAAAATATTTTACTATTTCTTTCATTTTTTATTTTTTCCACCGTCTCTTGGGATAATTCATAGTATTTTTTTATTTTGTCCACTATTTTAGTGGATTTTTCATCTAATTGATGCTTGTGAAGAGTCCACAATCGATAGATAATCGTTACCGACTGGGGAAAGAATTTCACACTGTTAAAAACATCTTCAAAATAATTTGGAATCTCTTGTTCACAATGAAGAGAAATATTGATTTTATTTAAATTTTTGCATTTACTTAGTTCTTCTTTATATTTCTTTAATAAAGTTCCATTCGTTGTTAAATTTACTTTTAATTGATATTTTTCTGCTAAGTGAATAAACTCTATTATCTGTGGATGAAGAAGAGGTTCTCCTGTTACATGAAGATAAATATAATTCGTATAATCTTTTATTTTTGTTAATATGATTTCAAATTCTTCTATTGTTAGACTTCTCTTTTTTCTTTTATTCTTTGAACAAAAGCTACATTGAAGATTACATTGATTTGTTATTTCAATATATATTTTTTTATATTTTTTCATAATTATCCTTGTGATTTCATTTCAAATAAGATATCTCTTAGTTCCATTGCTCTTTCAAAATCTAAGTTTTTAGCTGCTTCTCTCATCTCTTGTTCTATTCTATCCATACTTAATTCTAATTCTTTCTTTGTCATTTTCTTTGATTCTTTTTCACTACTAATATTACTAATTACTTCTCTTATTTCTTTTTCAATGGTTTTTGGAACAATTCCATGTTCTTCATTATATTTTTCTTGTATTTTTCTACGTCTATTGGTTTCTGTTATTGCTTCTTGCATGGAATCTGTTATTTTATCTCCATACATAATAACATGTCCATTACTATTTCTTGCACATCTTCCTATTGTTTGAATTAAACTTCTTGTACTTCTTAGAAATCCTTCTTTATCAGCATCTAGTATCGCAATTAAACTTACTTCTGGAATATCTAATCCTTCTCTTAATAAGTTAATTCCTACTAGAACATCATATTTTCCACTTCGAACATCATGAATAATTCTCATTCTTTCTAATGTTTTTACTTCACTATGAAGATATGCTACTTTGATATCTAATTCTTTTAAGTAATTTGTTAATTCTTCTGCCATACGAATGGTTAGAGTTGTGACTAAAACTCTTTCATTCTTTTCTATTCTTTCATTGATTTCTCCTACTAAGTCATCAATTTGTCCTTCTGTTTTCTTTACTTCGATAGTTGGATCTAATAAGCCTGTTGGTCTTATAATCTGTTCTACAAATTGACCTTTTGTATGTTCTAATTCTAAGTCTCCTGGGGTTGCGGATACATAGATAACTTGGTTAATTTTTTTCTCAAATTCTTCATATTTTAATGGTCTATTATCTAAGGCACTAGGAAGACGGAAGCCATATTCTACTAGGTTCAATTTACGAGCTCTATCTCCGTTATACATTCCTCTTACTTGAGGAAGAGTTACATGAGATTCATCAACTATTAATAGATAATCTTTTGGAAAGAAATCCATTAAGGTAGTTGGAGTTTCTCCTTTTTTTCTTCCTGCCATTGGTGCTGAATAGTTTTCTATTCCTGAACAAAATCCTGTTTCTTCAAGCATTTCAATATCATAATTCGTTCTTTGTTCCAATCGTTCTGCTGCTAGTAATTTATTATTCTCTTTTAACTCTTGTAGTCTTTCTTTTAATTCTAATTTGATTCTCTCAATTGCTTGTTTTAATTTTTCATCTCCTACTACAAAGTGACTAGCTGGAAAAATACTAACGTTTTTTATATTTTCCGTAACAACTCCTGTTAATACATCAATTCTTGATATTTTATCAATTTCATCATCAAAGAATTCAATTCTATATCCAGTACTTCTTTCTCCAGCAGGAATGATTTCTACCACATCTCCTCTTACTCGAAAAGTTCCTCTTTTAAAATCAATATCATTTCTTTCATATAACATTTCCACTAGTTTTGTTAATACTTTATTTCTACTAATCTTTTCTCCTACACTTAGTGTTAACATTTTTTCTTTATATTCTTCTACTTCTCCAATACCATAGATGCAGGATACAGAAGCTACTACAATTACATCTCTTCTAGAAATAAGAGCTGATGTTGCGGCATGTCTTAATTCATCTATTTCATCATTAATAGAAGAATCTTTTTCAATATAAGTATCCGTAGAAGGAACATACGCTTCTGGTTGATAATAATCATAGTATGATACAAAATATTCTACTCTATTTTCAGGGAATAATTCCTTTAATTCAGAATATAGTTGTCCTGCTAGTGTTTTATTATGAGCAAGTACTAAAGTAGGTTTATTTACTTCTTTAATGACATTCGCAATCGTAAAAGTTTTTCCCGTACCTGTTGCTCCTAAAAGTACTTGTTCTTTTTTATTTTCTTTTAAACCTTCCACTAATTCTTGAATGGCTTTTGGTTGATCACCACTAGGTTGATAATTAGATATTAATTTAAACATAGTATCTTCTCCATTTCGCTATTTCATTTTACCAGTTCATTGAAAGAAAAACAAGGTATTTGTTACCTTGTATAATATTATCTTTTATTTCCTTTTTGTTCCATAGAATGAAGCATATCTTCACATACTTCTTCATTAAAATCTTTTATTTCAGTAAAGATATCTGGTGTTGATAAGCCTATTTCTACAAAATAATAGTTTCCACTTTCTTTTAAATTTCTGCAGCAATCTAATAAATCTCTTATTACTTGAAATTGAAATTCAGTCTGTTTATTATTTCCAGAGTATAGAGCAAATAATATATGTTCTTCTCCATCTAAGATTCTAACTTCTACTCCTTCTTGTAAAAGTTGATACATCTCTTTTTGAGAAAAAGATAACAATCCTTTTGTTGCATCTGTTAGATATTTCTTTTCTCCATTTAAAAATTTTATTAAATTGGTATGTGTTATAGAATGAGTAGACATCCCATCATTTTCATTTACCTTAGCTGCAAAAGAGTTTGGTAATATTACCATACTTGCTTGTAATCCACCTTCTATAGGATCTTTTCTTCTTCTATCGATTAATTCTTTCATGAATAGATTTAATTGTTCCTTATTTTCTTCTTCTGTGTAATTACTTTTTCCATAGTAAATGGTTTCTTCTAATGTATCTGTATAATACTTATTATTATCATTATCTAAATTATACATATCTTTTTCTCCTCTTTTTCTTATTTAATAATGTATCATCTAAATCAAAAGCTATTAAATATTTATCCTTCATTATTTAAATCTTTTTTTAAATTGAATGAAGTATGAATTACTACTTCTTCATTTTGATAATAAGTATATTTTCTATTTCCAATTATTTTAATATTATTATTTGTTATAACTAGTACATCTTCTTCTAGTAAGAAAATTACTTTATTATTTTTACTAAACTGTTTTAAGTATTCATGATTTTCTTTTTGATTTTTTTTATTAAAATGACATAATAATGAGATGTCATGAAGAAAATTTAGTTCTTTGGTATTCCTTTCTATTTTTTCATTCATTATTTGGCAAGTATCAATACTCTTTCCAAAAATGATAGTTCCAGCACTTCCTCCATAGATTATTCCATCGTTTTTCAATATTCTTATTATATCAAAAAGCAAGTTTTTACTTGCTTTTATTGATTAAATTTTAATGATTTTTCTACTACTTTAAATATCTTGGTACAAATATCTCCTGTTCCACTTCCTCGATATGAGAATTCATATAGTTTATTATTATGATATATTGCATATAAATAGTATTTTAATGATTTAACTGATGAACTATATCCTGTAGTCCAATCTTCTCCATTTATCGTTTTATGAGAATAATCGATGCTATCTGATCTATCTAATCCGGTATAAATTGTTTTTTGTAAATCAGATGAAGATGATCCTTCTTTTACTGCAACGAACATATAACAGTAATCTTTTTCATTATTTAAATAAGATGAAAATTGTTTTTTACTATCATTACTGCTTCCCTTATTATATTCTAAAATGGCAGGTACTTCAAAACTTAAATCTTCAACACTATATCCTTTTGTATTTGTAACATCATATTTCTTACTTTCCTTACATCCGGTTGTGACTAATACTACTAAAACAGCTAATAATAATAATTTTCCTATTTGTTTCATCATTTACGCCTCCTATATTATTTATTATATATTTAGGTAATAATAGTTGTCAAGAAATGGATACTATTTTATTTTAATTCCTGTTTCACAATGATTCATAAATTCGATAGCATTCAGATGCTCTTTTGGTTTTTCATATTGATAAATAGATATTTCATAATCTTTTACCTTTTCTTTTTCGATACTCTTGATAAATTTACTTTTTACATCTAATAATAATTCTTCTAGAGAAGAGTATTCATGAATTCCTAGATATGGTTCCCAGGAATGTTCCATCCAATAATATTTATTATTTTCTATTACCATAAATGTATGAGTAGGTTCTTGTTTCTTATCATAAGCAATTATGAAATAGGATTTACAGGGTATCTTATTATTTTCTAAATAGTATCTTTCTAATTCTACTTGATCCCAACATACTCCATATTTATTTTTTATTAATTCTTCTGGGGATTGTAGATGATAAAGATTTGCAAAGTTACGATTCCAATCTTTTAGAGAGTCTGGATAAATATTTTTATTTTTATCTACATAACCGTAATGAATATCTTTTAATTTTTCTAGTATGGTTTCTAATTCTTTTTTCATATTACTCCTTTTTTCATTAGAAAATAGAAGAATTCTAATACTAGGATTCTTCTATTATTGTTATCTATTATTCCAACTAGCTGGGATTGCGATATAGTTTAAGGGATTCATAGAACCATATCTTGCGTAGCTTTCCCAACTACATCCTCCACCTTGTGATTTCCAATCACAATTGGTGACTTCTAGATGAAGATGTGGTCCTGTTGAATTTCCTGTTGAACCCATAAGACCTAATTGAGTATCGTGCGTAACATATTGGTTTACACTTACACTCCAACTTCTTAAATGGGCATAAGTTGAATAGATATATTGTCCATTATAATTATGTTTTACTTTTACAACTAATGCTCCTGCTGGATCATAATAAGTAGCTGTCACGATTCCATCCGCTATTGGATAAATAGGAATGCTCTTATTCGAACTACTTAAATCAACTCCTGTATGTCCAGAACATACTCCCATCGATCTGATATAAGTTCCACAACCGGAATAGTATTGTGTTACATAACCATATTCCATAGGTCTATAGAAACCATTGGTACTTGGTACAGATACTCCCGAATTACTTGCTTGTGATACTCTATAGATACAGCTAGATAAATCTTCATTATCTCCACAACCTAAGTTTTTAGCATAACTAAGTTGTGATTTAGCAGATTTTAATTGTTCTTCTATACTTGGCATACCTGCTTTAATACTAGAAATATCTAATTCAATTCGAGATTTTTCTTCTATCAATTCATTTTTTAAGTTTTTCAACTCTTCTTCTTTGGCAGCTAGTTGTCTTTGTTTCTCTTGATTGACTTTGATTAAATCATCTAATTCTTTCATAATCTTATCATTATACTCTGTTAATTGTTCTACAATTGATAAACGATAAATCATATCTGTTATATCATTCGCTCCAAAAGCATATTCTAAGTAGCTATTTTCTCCATTCGCAATTTGATAATAAGATAAGATACTTTTACTTTCTTCACTCTTTTTCTTAATCTCTTCTTCACATCTTTCAATTTCTGCTTGAAGAGCAGCTATTTCTTCTTCTGCTTTTCTAATTGATTCTTCTGTTGCGGCAATTCTTGCTTTAATTTGAGTTATTTCTGCTTCATTTGTTGCGATTCTTGCTTTTCTAGTTTCCAATTCATTGGTATACTTTTCTATCTCAGCTTCAAATTCTTTTACCGTTTTTGCTCTAGTATCGAATGGTAGTGCAACAAACGATACTATCGTTAAGATAATTGCTGAGGTTATTAATAGTTTATTTTTCATTATATTTTTAAATATTTCTTAACGGCACTAGCACTACCTATCATACCTACTACTATTCCTATTCCTATTATGATTAATGATGCTTGATAGATAAATGGTTCTGGTTGTATTAATTGAATTAAGTTTGAATATAAGTGACCATCAAAGTGTTTGTAAAAAGCTAAATAACCATAGGTTGTTATGATAACGGGAACGATAGAACCAAATAATCCTAGAATCATTCCCTCAATAATAAATGGCAATTTAATGGTAATATTACTTGCTCCTACTAATCTCATAATAGATATTTCTCTTTTTCTAGCTGAAATTGTTAATTTTATGGTATTTACAATTAAGAATACTGTGACAATGATTAAAGCCGCAACAATTCCAATTGCTACTTTTTCAACGGAAGAAAAGGCAGTAACCATTTTTTCTACCATTCCTTCTCCATATCTAACAACGGCAACATTCTTTATTGATTGTATTTTTTTTGCTGTTTTTCCTATGGATTCTACTTTCTTTACTTTTACTTGGAAAGTATCTTTTAATGGACTATCTTCATCGGAAAAGTTTTCTAATACTGTATTAAATACATCTGATTCTTCTTGCATCTGCTTTTTAATTTCTTGTTTAGTTTGGAATGTATATTTTTCTACATTAGAAATTTTTTTAATTTTTTCTTCTACTTCATCAATATCTTCTTGATTTACTTCATTGTTTAAAAAGACAACTATGGTCATATCCCTTTCTATTTCTTTGGTAAAATTTTGTACATTAAAGGATGCAATTATCGCAACAGCAACTATGATTAATGTAATAGTTATACAAGAGATAGAAGCTAGGGATAAAGTAAAGTTTCTGATTACACTTTTTATAGCATCACGGATATTTCTTCCTAACATTCTAAAAGGTCTCATTCTGCATACGTTCCTTTCTGTTTAAATTTTACTAAATGTCCATCTTTTAGAGTTATGACTTGTTTTTTCATCTTATTAACTATTTCTTTATCATGAGTTGCCATAATAATAGTTGTTCCTCTTAATTTGTTAATTGACTCTAAAACTTTCATAATTTCCATACTCTTTTCTGGATCTAAGTTACCAGTTGGTTCATCACATAATAGTAATTTAGGGTCATTTACGATTGCTCTTGCAATAGCGACTCTTTGTTGTTCTCCTCCTGATAAGTTATCTGGATATTCATGAACTTTATTTTTTAATCCTACGTCTTCTAATGCTTTTAATACCTTTGTTCTGATAATATCTCTTTTTTCTCCTATACATTCTAATGCAAAGGCAACATTTTCATAAACTGTTAACTTTTGAAGAAGACGATAGTCTTGAAATACAATTCCTAGTTTTCTTCTTAATTTATATACTTTTTTATTTTTTAACTTTGCAACATCTAATCCACCTACAATTACTTGTCCTTTGGTAGGTTTTTCCTCTCTATAAAGCATTTTTATCAACGTCGATTTTCCACTTCCTGAACCACCAATTACAAAGACAAAGGAACCTTTTTCGATTGCTAAGTTTAAATCATAGATAGCTGTTACTCCGTTTTTATACTTTTTTTCTACATTTTTTATTCTTATTAAATCCAAATATATCACCACCTTGGCTATTCTATTATACCATATTTTTCTCTATTATATTAATTAGATAATAATTTTTGTAAATTTGTGTCAATTATTGAAAGAAAAAAGAGAAAAATTTCTCCTTTTTAACCTAATTATTTAGATAATTCTTGTATGTCTTCTATCGGTAGACTTGTTATTTCTGATATTTCTTCAAAAGTCATGTTTTTTTCTAGTAACTTGATGGCAATTTCTTTTGATTTTTCTTTCATTCCCTTCGTTTTTCCTTCTTCCATTCCAATTGCTTTTCCTTGTTCTATTCCATATAATCTTGCTGTCTCTTCCATCTTTCGATGTTCTTCTTCAGCATTATATAAGCCACCAAAATATT
>CADBSF010000082.1 GCA_902797265.1 uncultured Erysipelotrichaceae bacterium | reverse complement strand
ATCATAATCAAATGTAATTGTAAAAGTATCTGGTATATGACAATCTAAACCACTACACTCCTCCCATATAGCATATAAAGTAATAGACTCTCTAGTTGTTAGATTATTAACTACTGCTTCATTTGAATAATCAATACTTCCCCTTTCACTCTTACTCCATCCTTTAAACATGTATCCTTCTTTTAAATATCTATTCGTTCTTAAAGTACAATTTTCATTAACACTACATCTAGTATCTTCCATACTTCCAGTAGTATTTCCATTTCCATTATAATGAATAAGATATCCTTCTTCACTATCCTTATTATCTTGTACATAATCTACTTTTACTTCTAAAGTAATTGGTAAATTTTCAGTTGGTAAATCTTCTTCATCTACATCACGACTAAACTCTAATCTTACTAAATAAGTCTCTCTCTCTAAAGAAAGTAAAGTATGATTTTTTTCTATCTTACTTCCATCTAAATAACTAACATTATATAAAAGCCAACTTGGTAATTCTAATATACCTTTTTCTTCATCTCCTACTTTTATCTTAGATTCTACTAAATCTACCATTCCATTCATAGATCCTTCATTGACTACATCTACACTAAATTGATAGAAATCTCCTGGTTTTTTTAATTGAACAGAATAACTAACCGTAGTATCATCATCTATAGTAGCTTCTTTATATCCATTATTAGAATCTACTTCAACACTACCCTCACTAATTTGAATATTATCAAAATGAATATTCCAAGTAGAATTTTTAATTTTACTAATTCCATTTATCTTTATAGAACTAGAAAGAAGTGCATAAAAAACACTAATAGATATTAATAATAAAAATAAAATAATAAACTTATATCTCTTATTTTTAACTATTAAGTTCATATCATCACTTCCTATTATCTAATAGTAATTTTAACAAAAACAAAAAAAATAATCAATTAAAAAATCCTATTATTATTCATAATAGAATTTTAATAATAAAAATTATTTTGTAATTGGTTCGTATACGGTACCAGTAAACCATACTTCACCTGTATCCTTATCACGAATAATATACATATATGGTTTATCAAATGTAACATCAATTTCTTTTACAGGTACTTTAAATAGATGTTCAAAATATGGTCCAGATGTAGATCCTGCTCCACCTTCTTGAGTTGCAGCTGCTGCTTTTATTCCATCATTTGAGAATTCAATAGTTGCTTTATGAGCAGCTTGATTAATATAAGATGAGCCATCTGTTATATTAGATAAATTTGCTTTTTCTTGATCAAAAACATCCGTAATTCCTAATTTTTTCAAATCTTCCATAAGATTTAATTGATATTCAAATTGGAAGAATGGAATAAATCCTCTAATTCTATAAACATAGCCCTCTTCAAAACTATCAATATTTACTTCTTTTAATTTTTGAATAATACTATTAATTTCTTTTTTGTTTGTATTTTTAACATAATCTTTTAATTCAACATTTTTTGGCATAATACCAACGTATTGTAAAGTGGTTCCTTCATAAGTTTGTAAATCCTTAGCAAACACTCTAACATCATCATCTTCATGTACCAAGAAATCAGTACTGTTTGCTGCTTGACCATAATTTGCTTTTAACTCATTAATAAATCTATCTAAACCTTGATCAACAGGCAAATCATTTGCTCCTTCTTTTGTTTTTAACCATTCTTCATATTCTGGCTTAATGATTTCTCTGATTTTGTCTTCTCCAAGTTCTCCAATAATATCATATTTATTGAAATCAGCAAGTACCGATGCACCCTTTGTTACTGATTGACCAGCAAATTTATTATTATGGAAGAAATATTCTTCACCACTATAAGGGTATTCAGTTACACTATAATACACTTTGGCATCATCTTCTAGTTTTTCATGTTTATATTCAACTTCATAACGACCATTATTTACACAAGGTATTTTACGATTCCATACACAATGAACTTGATTATTCCAATTCATATCAATTGCAAGAGCATTTACTAAAAAGAAAATATTATCATCAAGTCTTTCTACTAAGTTATCAACTAAATTAAAGGTTTTATTTTTTACCCAATTATTAATATTATCAGGACTTGCAAAATCATCTAAAATAACTTCTGCATCATATTTTTCTTTTAAATTAGTAGTATAACTATCTTTAATAGAATCTTTTATAGTGTTTCTTATAAACATAGCATTTGCAAAACTCATATGTTCATTATTATTATATTTCTTAGCTTTATAATCACCAATAACAGATTCAATCTGTTCATGAGATTCACCAGCTGTTCCTTCATTTAACATAGCTAAAGCATACTTAATCGATAACGGACTATATACTTTATTTTTTGCTTCATTTTCTAATTGTAAGAAATATAAATCAAAGTCTTCTAAACCATTTCCACTTAAACGATATTCAGAATGATATTTCTTCGTATCCGTTTCAATGGTTTCTGTATCTTTCTTCTTTTCACTTGACTTGAATAATTTTGGTCCAAAGATAACACATAATACTCCAAAAACTATTAATAAAAGAATTAGAATAATAATTAATCCTTTTCCATTATTCTTTTTTACTTTTGAATAATCTTCTGCTGTTGTTTTTGGAATTATTCCTGTTTTTCCACTTATTACTGGATTGGTATCTTCTGGTTTTGGAATAACTCCAGTTTTACCAGTCATGATAGGAATTTCTTCTTCAACAGAACTACTAACCATTACTGGTTCTTCTTGCTTCTCTTCTTTCTCTTCTACTAAAACAGAAGCTACAATCTCTGGTTCTGCTACTGGTTCTTCTTTAACAACTGGTGTTTCTTGTACTGGTACTACATTTTGATTCATTTCATTTTGACTATTATCATTTTCATTCATTTTAAACACACTCCTACGATATAGTATAATTTTATCATATTTTTATCCTTTACATTTTACTTATAACAATATTTACATTTAGTGGTACATTTCTTTACACTCTGTTTTTACTGGTTCTGAATCCATATCAATCATCATGGAATCCATTTCTTCTCTTTTTCTTATTTTTTCTAACTCTTTCGAAAAAACCTCTATCATTTGAGTATAACCATCTTTATCCATATTGTCATAGACAAAATCATCATGATAATTATTATTTCCATGAAAATTTTCTCCAAAATCCCATACATGAAATCTACTTTTAAACGTATTCCAATCTACATAACCATTTTTTTCATCATTCATTGCTGCATTCATAAAATGATTCATGGCATCAATATAACTTCCACCATGTTGTAAAATAAAATTTTCAACTCCTACTCCACCAAGTCCACCACAACCAGTATATTTACTATGTCCTCTCTTGTAGTAGCAGTCTCCTTCTTTCAACACCTTTTTAGCATAAATAATATTAGCTCGAACAAGATCATACTTAACAGGATCAATCTTCATAATAGTATCTAATCGATCCTTTAAACACATATCTGTAGAATAGGTAATATCATCTTTTTTGGGACTAATTCCAATATCAATATCAACTGGAGTATCAATTCCTTCTATCTTTACTTCTTTTGCTCTTATTTCATTATCCAAAGATATAATATGAAGAGCTTCCCCTATAGATTTAACAATAGGATTTCTTAAAGTAGAATCACTATAAAGACTAGAATCTATTCTAATAATAAAATCATAATCACTATCTCCTGGTGTATTAGTACCACGTCCAGTAGAACCAGTATCAAGAATTTCAATAACACCAGTAGATAAATCTCCATCTATTCCCTCTTTCACTTTAAATGAAGCAACTTGTTCACCAATATTAACTTGTTGAAGAGCATTTCGAAAACGTTCTTTTATAATAGCCTCATCATGTCTAACTTTGTAATCACTTTTCTTCATATCATGATAAATTTTCATAATATCAGGATTTTCTAAATGATTAGAAAAATTATATTCAAAGCATCCATAATGGCTTAAACCTTCCATTTGATTTCTTATGTCTTCATAGTCTTTTACTGAAAATAATACCTTACCACTCCTATTTACAATTGGAATATAAAAACCTTGCATTGCAATATCTAATCCTAAATTTGGATAATATTTATCCGTAACAATATAAGAAATATGAGTAGAACCAATTCCTGTTCTTATACCAAAATGTCCACTTCCTTCAGTTTCAAATAACTCAATTTTATCTTTCTCAAAATGACGGCTAACCTCTTCTCCATCTTTATTTCTTGAAACATAAAGATCTTTATCTCCATTCTCAATAACAAGCCATATAGGCCCATATCCCCTAGAAATAGATTTATCAATACCTGCATCTAATGATATTTCTTCATCATTAACATAACTAAAATCTGTATCAAATGGTGTACAATCTCCACTTTTAGATGCACTACTACCTAAAAACTCAGTTGCAACAATTCCATTACTCAAAGAAGGACTTAAATATTTTAAATCATTAATTCCTTTTATTAAATCTCCCCTATGTAAAACAAATTCTTTATTAACTCTTTCTTGATTTCTTTTATTGGCCATATCTCTTACTTTATTCATATGTTCTAACAATTCATGATAATTATTAAAACCAGCAAAAGAAACAAACATCTTCGTAATTCTATCTGTTAAATCATAATCTATACTTTGATTAGGTGATAAAGCAAGAATTGCATTTTCAATATCTTTTATTAAATCACCACTTAATTCTATTGGATTCTTTTTACCAATATAACTTTCATTATATATAACATACAACATATGAGAAAAATACCTTAATTTTTCTATATTTTCTTTTCTTTTTTCTTCATCTAAAGAAGAAAAAGAATTCTCTTTATAATCATGATATAATAAATAGCCATCTTTAATAGAAGATATATAATTTCTAATAGAAATATTATTAGACTCCATTGCGATTTTTATTAAATCACTAGATATAATAAACTCCGAACTTCTAGCACTATGTCCTAATAAAACAGGAGAACTATTATGTCTAGTATTTAATACTAAATTTCCTGCCTTATCAGAATGTAATATACGAAATACTTGATAAGTCTTCATTACATCTGGTAAATGATTTTTTAAATACAAATCTTCTATTTTTTCTAATTTTTCTAATGGATTTTCACATTTTGTAATAGGCACTATTAGTTCAGAACGAAGTCTCGTTAATTTAGAAGAATTAGAATATAATAAACGAAATAATACTTCTCTAAATGTTTTCAATAATTCATCATCTATAGAATCAAATCTTTCTTTTATAATAGAAATATATTCATTTTGCATTTCTCCATCATCATTTAAAATATTTCCATAATCTTTAGCTATTTTTAATAACTTTATATTATCTTCAATAGTATTACCATCATCTTTTAAATGAATTAACTTAGAATACAAAGAAGGTAATCCACCAATAATATCTACTCCAATACTAGTAAAATAATTAACTAAATTAGGATTATCTAATAATTCATCTATAGTTAATTTTTTTCTATAATACTTATCCTTCAATTCTTCATCTACATTTTCAGGTAAAAATAAGAAAGGATATTCTTTTTGAAAAGAAAGAGGCAAATCTCTATAATCAGTAATATTTCCAATTTTAATATTATCAAAAACTAAAGAATTTAATAATTTAGATAATTCATCATAAGAATATTTAGAATAATCAATAGAAGAATATCTCAAATACTTAATATTATTTCCGTATTCTCTACATAATTCTAAAAAATACGGAGTCTTAGTAGCAAACATAGCATTATACTCTCCTCCAAAAGGAATTGCTAAATTTTTACTTTTTAAGATTTCTACTAAGATAGGATATTTTTTAATATCTGAAAATTGCATTTTCTTTTGATAAAACAAATCTTGTATTATAATTCTTTCTTTTTCATCAAATAAAGACAAATCTTCTTCACTTAAAAAGATATCAGGATGATTCTTCTGAAACTCTAAAGAACAATTTCTATAGTCAAATAAATAATCCGTAGTTCTTAGTTCTATAAAAAAACTAATCATATCATTTTTAAATTCTTGATAATTAATTTTATGATCACTATCATAATAATTTCTGCTTCCATACTTAAATCCTTTTCCTTGTACCATCATTTTTGAACAAAGAAATTCTAAATTATATAAAACATTTCCAAACTTTTCTTGAGTAAAAATACCAGTTTCTTTTTGAAATTTAATAATATTATCATATCCTACTTTTTCTATTAAATCATCTAGTATTTTATTTTCTTTTTCACATCTTCTATCTCTTAATTGTAATATTTCTTCTAAACTCATATTAGAATAATCATTATTATCAGTTAAATGATTATATAATAAATAATAGTGTAAATAATTATTATTTCTATCTTTCTGTCTTTCTAAATAATCGGATAAATCTTCGTTATTACTCATAGCATTTTTAATGTTCCAAGCATAATAATCTCGATAATTATCACAAAGATATTTTAGAAAAGACTGTCTATTAATAATTATATCTCCTAATTCTTGATAATCTAATAACTCTTTTAAATCAATATCATTTATACAAAGAGAAGGATTTTTTTGAGCATATTTAAGTAATATAGGATATTTTAAAATGTCAACAAATCTCATATCAGAACTATAATATTTTTCTTTAATATCATCAGGAATATCAATATCTAATAGCAAAATATCTTTATTTTCTTCAACAAATTTCTTAGGTAATTCTTCTAATTTAATATTATGATATTCATTAACAATAACATTTCTTAAATAAGAAAACATTTCATTTACTACTTCTTCATCTGGAATATTTTCAATCTTTTCAACAAAAAAGAACAAATTAGTACCATTTTTAATATCAAGAGAATGTCTCAATAAAAAAGATATTTCTTCTGGCCATTTTTTTAATAAGCGATTAATTCTATCAATACTCCCATATTTTTTATAATAGTTTGCACTATAAAAATGTTCAAAATTATTAGGATATTTATCTCTTAATTTTTCTTCTAAATTTATAAAATCTTCTATTGAAACTTGTCTATTATAATATTTTTCTTTAAAGGAAAGAGGAAAATCATCATCTAAAAAAATATCATAATTATTATGAATAGTCACATCATCAAACCCATTCAATTGTAAATTCAAACATTTATCTAAATTTCTATAATTACATCCTCTAAAATTATAATTTTTACAATAAGATAATTCCATTATAGAAAAATCGATATTAGCAGATGTTTCTGATAAATCAAAAACATAATCCCCAAAAGAATAACAAGGAAAATCTTCCCATGCTTCATAAGGAATATCACTTAAATCAAATTGATTAATAAAATTAATAATAGAATAATAATTTTTTTCTAAATAAGGTATAAAATATTTATTTAATAATAATTCTTCTGTCTCATTTGAGTCCATATTTTTAGATAGTTCTTCATATTCATCTTGAATACTATCAATAAATTGTTGAATATCAGTCATTAATCTATTTTTTATTTTTAAAAATTTTTCTTCTGGCATTTTAATTTTTTCCATATAAATCACCTATAAAATTAGTATATCAAAAAAAAAGAATTACTAATAAGTTTTTAATAATTCTTAACCTTTATTGACAGTATTAATAAAATTACCTTCTTTATCAAATGTCCAAACTAAAGAAACTAAATCCCAATCATATCCTGCTTTTTGATAGATATAATAGTAATCATCTCCCTAGTTTGACAGTTTTAACTTTATAATCTTCTCTAGTCTAGATAAAATCTAGTTTTTTTATCACTTTGTACTTGCGTATGTATTCGTATGTGTGATGCAATTAATGTGTAAGGTAGTGATGTTATGCGATTAAACATTAGAACATTAAACGGTTATTCTTATTATTCAATTATTAAAGACTACGCAAATATTAAAGGAAAAAGAACAACTAAAATATTTGAAAAATTAGGTAATCAAAAGCAAGTTGAAGAAAGATTTGGTAAAACTGATACCATAAATAAAATTAAAGAATACATTAATGAATTAAACAATGAAGATAAAGATGAATTATTAAAACGTGAATATAATCCAAATAAAAGAATTGCCCCAGGTATTAAAAGACAATTTAATGTTGGTTATCTATTCTTGCAAAAACTTTATAACAGGTTGAAAATTAATGATATTTGTAAGACTATTCAGGATAAATATCAATTTCATTTTGATTTAAATGAAATATTATCTTATCTAGTTTTTGCAAGAATTATTTATCCATCTTCTAAACTTGAAACATTTAAACAATGTCAAAATTTTATTGAACAACCTAAATTTAAACTTCATGATGAATATAGAGCTTTAAGTTATATTGCTGAAAATATGGATTATATTCAAGAAAGTTTATTTAATAATAGTAAAAATGTTATTAAAAGAAATTCAAATGTTATTTATTATGATTGTACTAATTATTTCTTTGAAATAGATGATGAAGATGATATAAGAAAATATGGCATATCTAAAGAACATAAACCTAATCCAATCGTAGGTATGGGATTATTTATGGATGGTGATGGTCTACCACTTTCTTGTAATATTTATCCAGGCAATATGAATGAACAAAAAACATTAATTCCTGAAGAATCTAAAATAGTTAATAATTTTAAAATGGATAGTACTAAAATTATTTTATGCACTGATGCTGGACTTGCCTCAGATGAAATAAAAAAGTATAACATTAAAGATAATCGTGGATTTGTTATTACTCAATCATTAAAAAAATTAAAAGATGAATATAAACAACAAGTATTTAATAAATCTGGTTGGCGTATAGCAAATGATTTAAGAAATGTATATAATTTAGAAAATATTGAAAATAATGATGAATTAAAAGAAAAATATTATGACACACTATTTTATAAAATAATTGAAACTGAAACTAAATCAGTAAAGCAAGATCTAATTGTTACATTTAATTTTAGATATTTTGATTACAATAGAAATATAAGAAATAATCAAATTGAAAGAGCAAAGAAAAGT
>CADBSF010000081.1 GCA_902797265.1 uncultured Erysipelotrichaceae bacterium | reverse complement strand
CGGTGGCGACCATCGGAATTGAAGCCTGTGGAGATAGAGGGTTACCTTTACTAAGAAGCAGGAATTTTGGGAGGCGACGACCAAAGCAATTTAAATTTTTTTGAATTTAAATCTTTTGTTCAAAAGGTTAAATCATTGTTCTAGACAAATAAAAAATCATATGCTAAAATAAAGAATAGGAAGAGGTGTAGATGATGGATAATATTATTATGGTTAGAAGTGAAAACGGAGTAGAATTTGAAATAGAAGTTCTAGATATTTTTAATGTTGAAGGATATGAGGGAAAAGATTATATTTTATATACTAGAGGAAAAGAAATAGATGATGATAATATAGAAGTATATGTTTCTAAAATTGAACAAGAAGATGATCATTTTAATTTATTAACGATTGAAGATGATCAAGAATGGGAAGCAGTAGAAAAAGCAATGGATGAAATGGGTGATGTAGATGAACTACAAAGATGATTTATATATTGATGTATTAAAAGAAAGAGCAAAAAAAATTCAAGAAAAAAAATCAGAAATTGAAAGACTAAAAGGAAGTAAAAAACAATCTAAAAGAGATATTATAGAGCTTAATGGCTTAGAAGAAGAATTAAAGAAGATTAATTCTTATATAAGCTCTTACACAGGTGGTGGTTATATATCTCCTTTAGATGAGTCTACAATAGATAGCGTTGATACTTTAAATGAAAAAAAAGAAAAGAAAAGTAAGAAAAAAGAATCTTATCAAGAAAAAGTAGAACGCTTAGAAGAATTAAAAAATAAATTAAAATTATTATCAAGTAAGAGAATAGTAAATAAAAAAATCGAAAAAATTCAGAAAAAAATCGAAATTCTAAATAGTAAAGAAGTTAAGATTGCGAATAAACAAAGAAAAAAAATCTATTCGAATTTGAAGGCTCAGTTTAAAAGAAACGCTATTTTATCAAAACAAAAAGCAAGAGTACAATATGTTGAAGATCAAATAAATGATAATGATTTAATGAGGAAAGCAATTGACATTAATACTTTTTCAGGTGTTTTTAAAGCAGCAGTATATGATATAAGAGGAATAAAGTATCAAAAGAATCTAGAAAAAGAAAAAGAAATCTATGAGAAAATGAAATCAAGCGATGTAACTTTAGTGGGTTCTAGAGTGATTTCTGTAGTAAAGAAACGTTTAGAACAACTAAGAAATAGAATAGGAGAAAGAGAAATGGCACACGCAATGTAAAACAATCGAGGGGGGTTAACATGTTTGTAGATGAAGTAACAATTAAAGTCGAAGCAGGAAATGGGGGAGATGGCTGTACCGCCTTTCGAAGAGAAAAGTTTATTGAAATGGGTGGTCCATACGGAGGAAACGGAGGACATGGTGCAGATATCATCTTCAAGGTAGATCAAGGTCTACATACCCTTCTTGACTTACGATATCAAAAAACAATCAAAGGGGAAAATGGAGAAAATGGAAGAGGAAAAAATCAACATGGAAAAGGGGCTTCTCCCTTAATTGTCAAAGTACCCCAAGGAACGGTCGTAACCGATTTAGATACTGGACTTATTCTTGCTGACTTATCAAAAAAAGATCAAGAAGAATTGATTGCGAAAGGTGGTAGAGGAGGAAGAGGAAATACAGCCTTTAAGACTCAGACTAACACCGCTCCTGAATATTCTGAAAAAGGAGAAGAAGGAGAAAGAAAAAATTTAAAAGTGGAAGTAAAAATGATTGCTGATGTCGGACTGGTTGGCTTACCAAGTGTTGGAAAGTCGACAATTATTTCTTGTGTATCGAAATCTCGTCCTAAAATTGCAGCTTATCATTTTACTACATTAAGTCCTAATTTAGGAGTTGTAAAAGCTTCCAATAATCGAAATTTTGTAATGGCTGATTTACCTGGATTAATCGAAGGAGCAAGCCATGGAGAAGGATTAGGAGATAAATTCTTACGACATATCGAGAGAACTAGAGTAATTGCTCATGTGATTGATATGAGTGGTAGTGAAGGAAGAGATCCTTATGAAGATTATTTATTAATTAATAAAGAATTAAAAGAATTTAATGAAAAATTATTAAAGAAACCAATGATTATTATTGCGAATAAAATGGATCTTCCGAATTCACAAGAAAATTTAAAGAAATTTAAAGAAAAAGTAAAAGTAGATGTTTACGAAATTAGTGCCGCTATGAATAAAGGTTTACATCCAGTTGTTGATCATCTAGCAGATCTTTTAGATGAAAATCCATCTACTCCTTTATATGAAGATGATGAAATAGAAAGTCATGTTCTATATAAATTTAAAAAAGAAGAACCATATACGATAACAAAAGTAGAAGATGGATTATGGCAAATATCAGGAAAAGAAGTAGAAAGAATCTTTAAAATGACAAAGTTCTCATCCGATGAAGCCATTAAAAGATTCGCTAAAAAGTTAAGAAGAATGGGAATTGATGATAAATTAAAAGAACTAGGTGCAGAAGAAAATGACCAAGTTAGAATCCTAGATTTCTATTTTGATTATAAAGAGTGATAACAATCACTTTTTTTCTTTACATCAAAAATGAAAATAAGGAAGAAATCATTGTTTTTTATAGGAATATATTATATAATCGTATTAAAGATAGAGGTGAATCATATGAAAAATATTAAATTCTTAGAAGAAAAGGGAGTAAATATTCAAAATAGTTTAGAGTTATTTGGTGATTTAGATACGTATAATGAAACAATTGGAGATTTCTTAGTAGGAATTCATACAAAAATCAATCAATTAATCAAATTTATGGAAGCAAATGATATGACAAATTACGCTATTGTTGTTCATTCTATGAAAAGTGATGCGAAATACTTTGGATTTATGGATCTTGCTAATATGGCATTCGAGCATGAAGAAAAAAGTAAAGAAGGAGATATTTCATATATTTCTTCTCATATTAATAATTTAATTAGTGAAACAAATAAGGCAATTATTTTGATTCAAGAATATATGAATGGAGAAGATGCTGAAAAAGCTAGTAATGGACTTGAAGTAAGTGAAAGTGATACTTTAGGAGCAAAAACAATTCTTGTTGTTGATGATTCTAATATCATTAGGAGTTATGTAAAGAGAATTTTTAACGAGAGTTATAATGTAGCTTTAGCAAATGATGGAGAAGAAGCGATTCGTATAATAAAAGCAAATGCAAATAATGATATGATAGATGCTATTTTATTAGATTTAAATATGCCTAAAGTAGATGGCTTTGCTGTTTTAGAGTATATGAGACAAAATAATTTATTAAAGAAAATGCCAGTATCTATTATCTCTGGAGATTCTTCCAAAGAAACGATTGATAAAGCCTTTACTTATGATATAGTAGATATGGTAGAAAAACCATTTAATGAAAGCAGTATTAAAATGGTTGTAGAAAAAACACTTTATGTTAAAAATATGAATCAAGGAAATGAATAAGAAAAAATCTAGTGAATGAAGTTCACTAGATTATTTTTTTATTGGTAGAATATCTCCTACTTGAAAAGATGAACAAGTATGAAGAGGAAAGAAGAATAAGTAATATCCTTTAAAATTGAAACGTATTTTTTCAGATTTAAAATTTTGATACATCTTTATAATTTGATATTCTTTATTAGTAACAATAACATCTACTTTTTGACAAAAGAAATAAGTATTAATAATTTTCTTTTTTTCTAAAACAATTCCATAATCGATAGGATCAATTACCATTTTTAAAGATTTAAATTTTTCTCGAAAGGTAGAACAATTCTGAATAGGAATTTTTTTCTTTTGTATTTTCAAATACATGATATCACCAACTAAAAAAATTATATCATAATTCTTTTATTCTTTAAAAGAATATGTTAAAATATTGATAGAAATGAGGAGGAGAGAAGATGAGTGGACATTCAAAGTGGGCAACAATCCATAGAAAGAAAGGATTATTAGATCAAGCAAGAGGAAAAGTATTTCAAAAGTTAGCGAAAGAAATCATGGTAGCGGCAAAAGGTGGAAGTCCAGATCCTAATCAAAATGCATCTCTACGTTTAGCTGTAGATAAAGCAAAGGCACAAAATATGCCTAAGGATAATATTCAAAAAGCCATTGAAAAAGCAACTGGTGGAGCTGATGGTGCTAATTATGAAAGCATTCGTTACGAAGGATATGGTCATGGAGGAGTAGCTTTCATGGTAGACTGCCTAACAGATAATAGAAATAGAACAGCTTCTCAAGTAAGAAGTGCTTTTACCAAAGCCGGAGGAAATCTTGGAACAGATGGTTCTGTATCTTATATCTTTGAACGTCGTGGTTCTATCGTTATATCCGATAACTACGATGAAGAAGAAATGATGATGACAGCACTAGATGCAGGAGCACTAGATTTTGAAAAAGTTGATGAAAACTATGTAATTGTTACTGATCAAACATCATTTTCTAATGTTAGAGATGCCTTAGAACAAGCAGGTGTAAAAGAATTCCAAGAATGTGAATTAACCTATGTACCTAATATGGAAGTGGAACTAGATGACGAAGGCAAAGAAAAAGTAATGAAATTAGTGGATACCCTAGAAGACTTAGATGATGTACAAGATGTTTATTATAATCTAAAAGATAATTAATAAAAATAAATAAAGGGGTATTTATGAAAGAAAAATTAGATAAAATCAATAAAGAGTTAAAAATTTATATCAATGAATCTAGTTTTATTTCTATGAAATGTAGAAATAAACTATTAGAATATTTTGCTGAAGAATTTCAATTAGATTTAGATATTGATAATTATAAGAATGTAGACTTATCGATAACAGAAGATTTTAAATTTATTTATCGAGAAGATACTTATTCTTCTAAAGAATCTATTGAAGGAATAAATGAAGTATTAGAAAGATATCAAAGATTTAAAGAAAAAGCAGATAAATTATTGGAAAAGACAGAAATTGATTTTAAAAAGAAAGGTAAATGGAATGAAATTAGTAATCTATTCATGATTTGTCTAATCTTTTTAATCGGTCTATTCATTATCTTATTAGGAATAAGAGCTTTATTAGTAGGTAGTTATTTTGATGCTTTATGGTTATTAGTCATCATCATACCAAATATTATTCCTGGACTTAGAGAATCTTTTCGTAATCGATTGATTCAAGCTAAGAATTATTTAAAAAAGAATAAAAAGAAATAATTCTATAAGTAGGTGGTAAGATGAGAATACCAATCTTTAAAAGAAAATCAACATCAGGATATAAACAAGAATATGAGAAAATGATAAAAGTATTAAACAGTAAATGTATTGAATTTGATAAGAAAAATTATACATACTTTGAATATGTTAATACTCATATCTTTCATAATTGGAAATATAGAGGAACTTATTTAGATTGTTATGAATACTTATCATTTTTAGGGATTCATTTAAAAAATAAAAAAATAAGTGAAGAAAGTTTTATGAATCTTCTAGAGTTTATTCTAAATATTCAACAATTAATTAATAGCTTATCTTACTATTCTAATAAGACAAAATATTCGATAGCTTGTAAAAGTATCTTAGTACATAATATACCATTAATATTGGATTCTATGGGACTAGAAGCCTATAGTTTAGATGATAAAGTAATGATTCTAGAAAAAAATACTCAGTATGAAGAAATTATCCAATTACTTCCTAGTGATATAGGAGATTGTATCTTATCTTATACCAGTAATTCAAATAATGGTATTAAAGCAAAGAGAATATTATTAAATAAAATATATGATTATATAGAAAAAAACAATGAAAAATATAAGTCTTATAATTCTTCTCTGTTAAGTCAAATAAAAACAATTGTTACTAAGATGGGAATCACAGGAGAAATTGATAAGAAGTATAAAGATTTAACAAATTATAAATTAAGAAAGTATTATGATATTTGTTTTCAATTGATGACTTATCTTCTTCATACAGAAAAAATTATGAAGTATAAAGAAGAGTTAAAGAAGGAACTATAAAAGGAATTTCACTATGAAATTTCCTTTTATTTAGAACAAATTGAACCTTTCTTTCAAAATAAATATAATAGATAATGAGAATAAGAAAAAGTATATGAATAATTTAGGAACACTTTCTATTAATTTCTCAAGTGTACTATTATCATCAATATCTTTTTGAGTCATATATGATTTATAACGAATAGTTGCCTTCTTATACATTTTAATCAAGTAAATCATCACAATAGAAAAAATAAAGCAAAAAAAAATAAATGGAACGAATTCTATCATAATACTGATAAAATCAGTTGAAAAGAAAGCATATTTATAAATAGAAATATACACATAAATTAAAAAACTAACAAGAACAATTCCAATAATAATAATGACAATAAGATAAAATATAGGATCAATAATACTTTTTTCATTATTACTTATTGAAGTTTCATTTTCTACATTTTGATTATCAAAATTAGAGAAAGAATGATCATTAGTATCATAATAATCTGATTTTAAATTTCCAGTGATTCGATTAATATTTAAGTCAAGAAAATAGAAATCAGGATTATTAACATCAAATAAATAGTACAAAATAATTTAAAAAAGTGTCAACTATTGGTAATCTTAAAAGGAAAAGAAGAAATGCTAACTACTTGAAAAAAAGTGGAAAATGTGCTATAATTATTTCATTGAAAGGGAGTAGTTCCACTTTAAGTGAATTAATTCGTCAAGACAGATATTTGATATCTCGGATTAATTATAAAGAACAAGACTTTTATAGAAATATAAGAGTCTTTTTTGTTATTAGAAATATGAAAGGAAGTGATATTTTTTATAATATTTTTTTCATAATAAGAAAGGAAGTGAAGAATATGAAAGAATTATTATTTAATAAGAAAATAAGAGTTATAGGTATATTAGGAATTATTCTATTAATATTACTATCTACTTCATTTACAACCATTAAAAGTGGTGAAGTTGGAATAAGAATTCGTTTTGGAAAAGTATTAGATCAAAATACAAATGAAGGAGTTAATTATAAATTACCTTTTATCGAAAGAATTGAAAAAATGAATGTAAGAGTACAAAAAATTGAAATATCTACCGATTCTTCATCAAAAGATTTACAAGATGTTGAGATGACTTTAGCAGTTAATTATCAAATCAAAAGAAAAGAAGCAAAAAATCTATATAAAACAGTAGGAAATGGTTATCGTGAAGTAATACTACAACCAGCTATTGAAGAAAGTATTAAAGCAGTTACTTCTAAATATACAGCTGAAGAATTAATTACGAATCGTAGTGAAGTAAGTACAAAGTGTATGGAAGAATTAAACAAGAAAGTAGAAAAATATGGATTAACAATTAATGATTTTAATATTACTAATTTTTCTTTCAGTCAAGAATTTGAACATGCTATTGAAGAAAAACAAGTTGCAGAGCAAAAAGTTTTAACAGCAAAACAAGAACTTGAAAAAGAAAAGATTGAAGCAGAAAAGAAAGTAGTTGCTGCTGAAGCAGAGAAAAAAGCAAATGAATTAAAACAAGCATCTTTAACAGAAAATATTATCAAAGAAAAAATGATTGAGAAATGGAATGGAGAATTACCTAAAGTAACGGGTAGTAATAATATAATGGATATTTCTAATATCATGAATTAGAGAAGAAATTCTCTTTTTCTTTAGCAAAAATATGATATAATAGTGCATGTATGAAGGAGATGATTCTCTTATGAGAATAAAAATAGATACTTGTGTATTCAGTATGATTGGTCAAATAAGAGATAATCATGAAGATAATTTTTATTTCTTTAAACATAGTTTAAAAGAAAAAAATACAGGTTTAGAGAAAATGTTATATAAAACCATAGAGAATGATAATTATCCAGTTTTTGGTATCTTTGATGGTATGGGAGGACTTCCTTATGGAGAAAAAGCATCTCGTATTGCCTCTTTAATGTTAAAGAAATGCGTAGAAGAAGAGAGTTCATTTTCTATGAAAGAATATTTTAAAATAACGGAAGAGAGAATGAATCATTATAAAGGCGGAAAAGTTAAGATGGGAACTACTGCATCTCTTATACGTTTTTTAGAGGATAAAATAGAAATAGGAAATATTGGAGATAGTAGAATCTATTTTGTAAAAGGAAAGAAATTAATTCAAGTATCAAAAGATCATACGGAACAATTATTATATGATGAATTAAATATCATATTAAATAGAAAACCAAAATTAGTAGAGTATTTAGGTACAAAAGAAGAAGGAATTAAGATTCATCCTCATATTAAGAAGATTAGTTATTCTAATATTAAAAAGATTATTATGTGTACGGATGGACTTACGGATATGGTTGATGATAAAGAAATAGAAAATATATTAGTAAATGAAGAATCTATTGTTGATAATATGAATTCTTTAATCACAAAAGTAAATCAAAATGGTGGAAGAGATAATACGACAATTATGATTTTTAAACTTGAAAGAGAATAGTTAAGAGGAATAGGGGTATACTAAAAAAGAATATAAAAGGAAATAGGTGATTCTTATGAAAAAGAAAAGTGTTTTATATCTTCTTTTTGTAGTATTATGGTGTTCTTTCATCTTTCTATTAAGTGATACACCAAGTAAGGAAAGTAATAAAGCAAGTAAATCAGTAATTGAGACAACAACAATAGAAACGGTAAAGAGAACCAATGATTTAAAAATAACCAATATTAATACAAATGATAAGAAATGGAAAAATAAAATAGTGAATCAATTAAATACTCCTGTTAGAAAAATAGCTCACGGAGTAATCTATTTTGTGCTATCGATTATTTTCTTCTTATTATTAAGAAGTATGAAGATAGATTCCAAAAAGGCAATTCTTTGGACCATTGCATTTTGTTTTCTATATTCTACAACCGATGAAATACACCAGACGTTTGTATTGGAACGTTCAGGAAGACTCTTAGATTGTCTCATTGATACTTTAGGAGCAATTCTAGGAAGTATTTTTATTTATAAACTATTACCAAATAAGGGAAACATCAAAGTTTGATGTTTTTTTCTTTGTCAACTAAGGAATAACATGTCAAATGAAGTAAACTTTATTTGAAAAAATGAACTCTATTGGGTATAATAGTTATGGAAATATTAGGAGGGAATCAAAATGGCTACGAAATATGATGCATCATCCATAAAAATATTAGAGGGATTAGAAGCAGTTCGAAAAAGACCTGGTATGTATATCGGTTCTACTGATAAAAGAGGATTACACCATCTTATTTGGGAAATAGTAGATAATTCAGTAGATGAAGCTATTAATGGTTATGGAGATTCGATTAAAATTACCCTTCATAAAGATGGCTCTGTTAGTGTAGAAGATCATGGTCGTGGTGTACCTACAGGAATGCATTCATCTGGAAAAAGTACTCCTGAAGTAATATATACGGTACTTCATGCAGGAGGAAAATTTGAAAGTGATGGGTATAAAGTATCTGGTGGACTTCATGGAGTAGGTTCTTCTGTTGTTAATGCTTTATCGAAATGGATGGAAGTTACCATTAAAAGAGATAAAGAAGAGTCTTATATTCGTTTTGAAAATGGTGGCCATGTAAAAGTACCTCTAAAAGTTATTGGTACAACAAATAAAACAGGAACGACAGTACGTTTTATGCCAGATAGTGAAATCTTCTCTCAAACAAATTTTTCTTTTACAACTGTCTGTGAAAGAATGCAAGAATCTGCTTTTCTTTTAAAAGGAATTACTATTGAAGTAGTAGATGAAGAAGATGAGAGAGATGTAAAATTTCATTATGATAGAGGAATTGAAGAATATGTAGAAGCTCTTAATAAAGGAGAAAATACCCTTCATAAAGTATTAAGTTTTTCTGGTGTAAAAGATAAAATAGAAGTAGATATTTCTATGCAATATACGGATACTTATAACGAAAAGATAGTATCTTTTGTTAATAATGTTAAAACAATCGATGGAGGAAGTCATGAAGTAGGCTTTAAAACAGCACTAACAAGAGTGTTTAATGACTATGCGAAAGCAAATGGATTTGTCAAAGGAAAAGATAAAGCCCTTGAAGGTAGTGATGTTCGTGAAGGATTAACCGCAATCATTAGTTTAAAAATACCAGAAGGTATCTTACAATTTGAAGGACAAACTAAAGGAAAATTAGGAACTCCTCAAGCTAAAAATGCTGTTGAAACAATTGTTACACAAAACTTACAAACTTATTTAGAAGAGAATAAAGTAATTGCGACAGATATTATTAATAAGAGTTTAAAAAGTAAAATAGCAAGAGAAGCGGCAAGACGTGCAAGAGAAGAAGCTCGTAAAGGAACTTCTAAAAAGAAAGAAGAGAGAAGCTTATCTGGAAAACTTGCTCCTGCTCAAAGTAAAGATAAAACAAAAAATGAATTATTTTTAGTCGAAGGAGATTCAGCAGGAGGTTCTGCTAAACAAGGAAGAGATAGAAGATATCAAGCCATTCTTCCTCTACGTGGTAAAGTATTAAATACGGAAAAAACAAAAGAAGAAGAAATTTTAAAAAATGAAGAAATCAATACGATGATATATACGATTGGTGCTGGATATGGATCTAATTTTGACATCAACGATTGTGAATATAATAAAGTAATTATCATGAGTGATGCCGATGAAGATGGAGGACATATTCAGTGTTTACTTTTAACTTTCTTCTATCGCTATATGAAACCATTAATAGAAGATGGACGTTTATTTGTAGCTTTACCACCATTATTTAAAATTCAAAGTGGTAAAGATGTAGAATATGCTTATACAGTAGAAGAAATGAAAGAAAAGTCAAAAGGAAAAAAATGTGATATTCAAAGATATAAAGGTCTTGGTGAAATGAATGCAGATCAGTTATGTGAAACAACCATGAAACCAGGATCAAGAACTCTAATCAGAGTCAATATAGAAGATGCACAACTTGCTGAAAAAAGAGTATCCATTCTTATGGGAGATGATGTTCCTCCTCGTAAAGAATGGATTGAAGAAAATGTAGAATTTTCACTAGAAGATGATTATAAAATAGCGTAAAAAATGAATTGTAATAGAAAAGAATAGGGGTTCTTATGCATAATAAATAGTAGTAAATAAAATAAGATATAGAAAGTAGTGGTAACATGCCTAGAAAAAAAACAGAGACAGAAGAAGTTATTGAAAAGATTTTTGATTATACCCTAGAAGACATCATGGGAGAGAGATTTGGAAGTTATTCCAAATATATTATTCAAGATAGAGCAATTCCTGATGCTAGAGATGGATTAAAACCAGTTCAAAGACGTATTCTATATTCTATGCATAAAGAGAAAAACACCTACGATAAAGGATATCGTAAGTCTGCTAAAACAGTAGGAGACGTTATTGGTAATTATCATCCTCATGGAGATACTTCTATTTATGATGCTATGGTAAGAATGAGTCAACCATGGAAGACAAGATTACCTTATATTGATATGCATGGAAACAATGGATCAATAGATGGGGATTCTCCTGCTGCTTATCGTTACACGGAAGCAAGACTTTCTAAAATAGCGAATGAGTTATTAAGAGATATTGAAAAAAACACGGTAGAGTTTGCACCTAACTTTGATGATACAACAGTGGAACCTACGGTTTTACCAGCAAGATTTCCAGCACTTTTAGTATACGGTGCACAAGGTATTTCTGCTGGATATGCCACAAATATTCCTCCTCATAATTTAGGAGAAGTAATTGAAGCAACTATTCATAGAATCGATTATCCAAATTGTGAATTAGATACTTTAATGAAATATGTAAAAGGACCAGACTTTCCAACAGGTGGAATTGTAGAAGGATTAAGTGGAATTCGTGAAGCATATCAAACAGGAAGAGGTCGAATTGTTGTTAAAAGTCGATATGAAATTGTAGAAGAAAAACAACAAAAGCAAATTGTAATTACGGAAATTCCATTTGAAGTAAATAAATCATTAATGGTAAAAAGAATCGATGATATTCGTATTGATAAAAAAGTTGAAGGAATTCTAGAAGTAAGAGATGAATCAGCAGCTGATGTTAGAATTGTAATTGATTTAAAGAAAAATGCAAATACCGAATTAATTATCAATTATTTATTAAAGAATACCGATATGCAAATTAGTTATAATTTCAATATGGTATCCATTGTCAATAGAAGACCTAAATTATTAGGATTAAAAGAATCTTTAGATGCCTTTATTTCTTTCCAAAAAGAAGTGGTTAGAAGAAGAACGGAATTTGATCTAGCTCATGCCAAAGCAAGATATCATATTGTTGAAGGTTTAATTAAATGTATTTCGATTCTTGATGAAGTAATTCGAGTAATTCGAGCTAGTAAAAATAAACAAGATGCCAAGAATAACTTGGTGAAGGAATTTGAATTTACGGAAATTCAAGCAGAAGCTATTGTAACTTTACAATTATATCGTTTAACAAATACAGATGTTGTTGCTTTAGAAAAAGAAATGTCTGATTTAGAAAAAATAATCAAAGGTTTAACCGCTATTCTTGGAAGTGAAGAAGTATTAAAATCAGTCATGAAGAAAGACTTAAAAGCTGTTAAAGATGAATATGGAGTAGAACGTTTAACAGATATTAAAGAAGAAATAACGGAAATCAAAATTGATGAAGCGGCAATGATACCAAAAGAAGATGTTGTAGTCATGATAACAAAAGATGGTTATATCAAAAGAACATCATTTAGAAGTTATTCTTCTAGTGATGCGAAAGATATTAATCTAAAAGATAATGATTATATTATAGGTTTATATGAAATGAATACAACGGATACTTTATTAGTATTTACAAATGGAGGAAATTATCTTCATATTCCAGTTCATATTATTCCTGATTTAAAATGGAAAGATATGCCAAAGCATGTAAGTAACATTATTGAAATGCCAGCTGAAGAAGTAGTAGTATCCGCAATTCCTGCTTATGATTTCTCATCCAATAAAAATGTTATTATTATTACAAAGAATGGTATGATAAAACGTTCTAAATTAGTAGACTTTAAATTATTAAGATATAATAAAGCAACTAGTTGTATGAAGATAAAAGAAAATGATGAAGTATTAACAGCTCTCTTAGAAAAATATGATACCGTCTTCCTAACAACAAATACTGGTTATGGATTAAGTTTTAAAACAGAAGAGATTCCAATTATTGGCGTAAAAGCAGCTGGAGTAAAAGCAATGAAGTTAAATAAAGATACAATAGTTTCTATGAATAATTTTTCTTATCATGCACATGAATTTATTTCTATTATTACAACACGTGGTACTGGAAAAAGAGTAAGACTTCAAGAATTTGAAATATCTACTCGTACTAGAAGAGGATTACAAGTAATTCGAGAAGTGAAAACGAAACCATATATCGTATTAAAAGCATTCATTGAAGATAGTAGAAACTATATTGGTCTTAAAAATGATTCTATTATTGAAATGAAATTAACAGAATTACCAATTCTTGATCGATATTCTACAGGAAAAGAGATGACAAAACATCAATTAAAGGATGCTTTCTTAGTAGAAACTTTAGAAAGACCGAATAAAGAACAGGATTCTTTATTACAAAAGGAAGAAGAACCGGAAATAGTTGAAGTATTGGAAGAAAAGAAAATTCCAAAAAAAGAAAAGATATCATTACAAGAAATTGATGATAAGTTGATGACAATTGATGACTTTTTAAAAGATTAGTACTTAGAAATATCTAAGTACTTTTTTTTAAAAAAATAAATTTTTAGTTTTTTTGTAAATTCAAAAGAAAAAGAAAAGAAAAAAGAAAAATCTCCTTAGAAGAAAAATTATTTTTACTCTGTAAATCCTCCTTTAAAATGTAAAAATCGTGATTTGTATTCTAATTTTTCTTATGATATAACACTAACTCGAAAGGAGGAAAAATTAGAAAAAAAAGAATAAAGATGGGAAAAATAAGGGGGAACAGAAATGAAAAAAACAAAGAAAAAGAATAAAAAGATTGCGCTATTACTACTTCTTTTATTAGTAACAATAGGTTATGCAATTCTATCTACTAATATCAGTATTATAGGAGCTAGTAAAATTAAAGATGCTAGATGGGATGTTCATTTGGAAAATATCAATGTAAAAACAGGATCAGTAGAAGCAAGAGAAGCGGCAACGATTAATCAGGCACGAGATAGTGTTTCCTATCAAGTAGACTTAAATTTACCAGGAGATTTTTATGAATTTACGGTAGATGTTGTAAATGCAGGGACAATTGATGCAATGATTGATTCGGTAAGTTCTAAAATAAAAATCAATGATAATGACTATGAAGAAATTACTAGTAATTCTCTTCCAGCTTTTTTAAACTATCAAATTACTTATAGTAATGGTAGTAAAATAGAAGCAAAACAAGAACTAAATTCTTCTGAAAGAAAAACTTATAAAGTAAGAATTGAATATAGACAAGATATTGCTCCAAGTGACTTACCAACAACAGAACAAAATATTGGATTTCAATTCTCTATCAACTATATTCAAAAAGATGATACTTCCACAATCGTTGCTGGTTTAGAAACAGGAAGATATATATCAGTAATTCCAGACCAATCATCTTATACATTAGGAACGGAATTAACTGGTTATACAGAAGATCAAACCATTCAACCAAATGAATTAACCCTATGGAGAATTATTTCCATGAACGAAGATGGAACCATGGATGCCATCTCAGAGTACACCTCATCAAGAGGTGTTTCTTTTTCTACAACAACAGGATATAAAAACTATGTAAAAACATTGAAAACAATTGCTGAACAATACCAAAATAGTAAGTATACCAAAAATGCAAGAATTGTAGGATATCAAGGACAAACAGAAGAATTACAAGATACTTCCTCTTTTGATGGAACCAAGATCATTCCACCTATGAGAACCTCTACTTTTCAAATGAATACGATAGAAGAATTTTTACAAGGAGTAGGAGGAGATACTTATTATCGAAATGATATTGAAAAAATTAAAAATACCTATCAAGAAGATTTGGAAACTTATGGAGAATCAGGATTAATTGCCTATGGAGTAGAGAATAAAGACAATAAACAAGAATATTATACTTCTTCCCGTATGTTTAATTATACAAGTGATAATTATTATAACTTTTCCTGTTCTTTTGTAAATAAAAAGGGAATCGTAGATTCAAGTTGTAGTATGCGTTTTTATATCAGTGAATGGATGGATAGAACATCTTCTAAAAGAATTAGACCAATTATTACGATAAAGAGTCAAGTAGAGATAGAAAGTGGATTAGGAACAAAAGAAGATCCTTATCGATTGAAGTAAAGAAATATAGGAAGAATACCTATATTTCTTCTTTTTGCATAAACTATAATGGTGATTATATGTCAAAAGAAAGTTTTAAATCATTTGCTAGACTTCATCCAGAATTAATAACTAATGTTATGAATAAAAAAACAAACTGGCAACAACTATATGAAATCTATGAAATCTATGGAGAAAACTCAAATATTTGGAAAGATTATTTTCAAGTAGAAAAAGGAATTAGTTCATCTGTTCCCGAGTCTTTTAAAGATTTTTTTCAGACAATCAAAAATATCGATATGGATTCTGTTCAAAAAGGAATTTCCAATATTCAAAAAACAATAGGATTATTACAAGATATCGGAATTGGTTCTAAAGATACAAGAAGTTATGAAGCAAAACCGATTTATAAGAGATTTGAAGACTAATGAATGAAGAATTAAGAGTAAGAATTAGAGAGAATCCCTATACTTTTCGTCTATTACGAGAGGAATCATATTTTTATAGAAATCTATTAAGAAATGAAACTAGTATTCTGGAATTGGAAAAATTAGCTAGAAAAAAATATAAAGAACCTTTCTTAGATAATCTATCAAATAAAATAAGTACGATTAAAACAATTATTGATGTTATGAAATAGATTTGATACAATAAATATATGGAAAAATTATTAGAAGAATTAGAAATTTTAAAAAAAGAATTAGATCAATCAGAAATAATACAAGATATCAAAAAATCAAATGAAGAGATTCAAAAAGAAAAGGAGTTATTAGAAAAAATAAAAAAATATCAGATTACTCAGGATGAAAAATTAAGAGAAGAAATTATTGATAATGAAAAATTTCGAAAGTATAAGAAAAAAGAAAATGAAATAAACTTTTTAATCTTAGAGATAAATCAAAGATTAAAGAAAATAAATCCTAAAGGAAGGAAATGTCAGTGAAAATAATTAGTGGTAAATATAAAGGAAGAGTACTAGATGGATTTGATTTGAAGGGAACAAGACCTACAATGGATCGTGTAAAAGAATCTTTATTTGGTATGATTCAAGAAAAAATAGAAGATAGTATTGTTTTAGATTTATTTTCAGGAAGTGGAAATTTAGGAATTGAAGCTTTAAGTGAAGGAGCTAAATTTGCTTATCTTGTAGATAATAATAGAAAAGCAATTGATATTATTAGAAAAAATATTACAAAAATAGGAATTCAAGAGGTTGAAATCATCTGTAAAGATTACAAAAATGCTTTACAGTATTTGAATGATCATCATGTCAAATTTGATATCATCTTTTTAGATCCTCCATATCAAACAAATGATATTGAAAAAAGTCTTGAATTGATTTATGATTATGATTTGTTACAACAAGAAGGAATTGTAGTATGTGAGAGTGACTCTTTAGAAAAAATTGTGTATCGAAGTGTCTATTTTGAATGTAAGAATCGAAAATATGGTGATAAATTTGTAGTAATATTACAAAAAATATGATACAATAAATAAAAATAGGAAAGATTGACGGTGATATTATGAAGAATAATAAAGGGTTCGCTATTACGACATTAATATATGGACTTTCTGTACTTGGAATTCTCGTAGTAGCAATCTTAATGGGAACAGTTGCAACAAGTAGAGCAAACAATAGGGCATTAGCTAAAGCAATAGAAACAGAATTAAATAAAAGTAGTAAAGTTGATATAGCTTTCGATGGTTCAAAAACAACTCTTCCAGCAGGACAAACCTATATGGAACAAGAATATGTAATTCCACCAGGACAAAATGGATGGTATCGTATTGAATTATGGGGAGCTAGTGGAAGCGGTGCCAATGCTAATGGTGCTTATACAACAGGTATTGTTCGTTTAGTAGATACAATGACTCTACATTTTTATCTAGGTAAAGCAGGATCTGGAATTGAAACTGATGTAAGAATTACAGGTGGTCAATATATTGAACCTTCCTCTTACGATACTAGAATTATGGCTGCTGCTGGTGGTGGTTCAGGAACCAATGCTTGTGGTGGAACATTAGATGGTTATAATGATTCTATGGTATCTAAAGGAGGAACAGCATCAACTTCTAACCTTTTAGGTACAACAGGAACGTATACTTTAACGAATATTAATCGTTCTGTACCAAGAAATATTAAGGGTGAAAACGGAGGAGGAGATGGATTCTTTGCTTCTCAAACCTCATCTGCAGGAGGAACTTCTTATATTTCTGGATATGGAGGAGCTTTTGCTATTAATAGTAATGCTGCTGGAAATGCTACAGAAGTAAAAACAAATACACCAACCTATGAATATAAAACAGTTGTATATCAGGAACATCCTGATACTTATGAATATCATACTCCATCAAAACAAATCTATTTTGTAGATGGAACGATGATTCCGGGAGTAAATGGAGGAGCAGGAAAAGCTTCTATCGAAAAAATTGCTCCTGATGATATATTACCAAAACAAAATACCAAATTAGCTGGAGTAAGATATGTTATCGATTGTACTGCTGGTACAAATGATTTAAGTAAAGTTACTGCAGTTGGTGGAGGAACGGATTATGCTTATGGCAAGACTATTTCTTCCGCATCAGATCCACAAGGAAAAGGTGGAACTTGTAAACAAGTTGATTTAGGAGCTGACAGAAATCTAGATGAAGTAGCTACTTTCCATGGTGTAGGAGTTGATACACCAGGACATAGAATTATTTTAAAAACTTCAGGAGGAACAACAAGAGTTATAAAAGATACTACAACAGGAACTAATAAGTCAGAAACCTCAACACCAACAGGATATAGAGTTTCAGCATATCAATATGATGGAACAACAGATTTACCATCAAGTGGTACTTATTATATAAGACCAGTATTATCAGAGGGAAGAGTTTTAACAGCTGCTTCTACTGCAACAGGTTCTTACTTAGTAGGAAATACCAATCAAAAATGGACAGTAGAAAAAAATGATAATGGAACTTATAAAATTATTGAACAATCTAAAAACTTTGCATTACGTGATAGTGGTTCTACTGCTGCTGTTACAGCTGCTTATCAAAACAATAATCAATATAACTGGACTTTAGTTCCAATGGGAAATAAAACTTACATGTTAAGAAGTGGTTCAGGAAATTATTTAAGATTTAATTCTAGTAACAATACTTTTGTTACCGTATCAAGTGGAAATCAAAATATTGACCGATTTGTATTCCAACAATTAGATTTTAGTAAAAATTAGACACATTAAGTAGTAACTTTTGTTACTACTTTTATTTTTTTAGCACAAATACTTGACAAGTGCTAAAAATAGGGGTAGACTATACTTAGCACTTTGATGAATGAAGTGCTAGGAGGTTAATGTTTATGTTGACAGATCGACAAAACAAAATCTTAAAAATTATCATTGAAAGATATATCAAGGACCCAGTTCCAGTTGGCTCAAAGGTAATTTCGAAAATTCTCAATTGCTCGAGTGCGACTGTTAGAAATGAGATGGGAGAACTTGAAAAACTTGGTCTTCTAGAAAAAACCCATACTTCTAGTGGAAGAATTCCCTCTAGTAGTGGTTATCGTTATTATGTTGATAATCTAATGGAATTAAAAAAGATGAATGCAGAAGACATGTTAAAATTACAAAGAGTCTTTCAAAATGGACAGTTAGCGTTATCTGATGTTATTACCAAAAGTTTGCAAGTAATATCTGATATAACCAATTACACGACTGTTATTTTAGGATCAAAATCTCATGAGAATCTTCTAAAACACGTAGAAGTAATTCCGATTGATGAAGAAAATATGACAGTGATAATTGTTACAGATAAAGGTCATGTAGAACATAAAAATATAAGACTACAAGATGTTTCTTTAGATGAAATACAAAAAACAGTAGCCTTGATTAATAATTTAATCTCAGGAACTCCTATTGATGAAATTAATGAGAAATTAGAGTTCCAAATAAAACCTATCATAGGAAACTATGTTAGACAACATGAACAACTATATAATGTTTTCTATCAAGTATTTAATGATTTTACAAATCAAGAAGTTAGTATTATGGGAAGACATAAAATGTTAGATCAACCAGAGTTTTCATCGAATATAGATAAAATAAAAAATGTCTATACAAAATTAGAAGATAATGAAATACTAAGTAAAATAGAAGAAGATAATGACAATAATATAAGAATCTATATTGGAAATGAAAATAATATTGATAGTGATGTAACCATAATTAAAACCAAATATAAAAGTGGGAATGAAGAAGGAACCATTGCGATTATTGGGCCAAAAAGAATGCAATATGATCGTGTTATGGGAATGCTTGAATATATGAAAGAAAACATAGAAAGGTAGGCTATTTGTGAAAAAGAAAGAAACGAAGAAGAAAGAGAAAGTTCTTGAACAACAAGAAGATTTAGAAGTATTAGAAGAAACCAAAGAGTTAGAAAATGATACGAAACTAAATCAAGCAATGTTGAAACTAGAACAAGAAATAGAGACTCTTCAAAAGGAAAATAAATCTTTAGAAGAAAAAGTAAAATTAGCTCAAGCAGAACTTGTTAATTATCGAAAAAGAAAAGATGAAGAAGTTGCTCAAACACAAAAATATGCAAATCAAAATATCATTACAGAATTATTAGTAATAATAGATAGTTTTGAAAGAGCTTTGAAAAAAAACGATAGTTATAGTGAAGAAGTTAAAAAATTCTTAACAGGATTTGAGTTAATGTATACGAATTTAAAAGAAATACTAACTCGTTATGGAGTAGAAGAAATAAATAGACCGGGAGAAATCTTTGATCCGAAATTGGAACAAGCATTACTTACTGAATCAAGAGAAGATTTAGAAGATGAAGTAATTATTGAAGTTCTACAAAAAGGATATAAATTAAAAGAAAGAGTGATTCGACCAGCGTCTGTAAAAATAAATCAAAAATAATAGAAAAGGAGAGATAAATTATGAGTAAAATTATTGGAATAGATTTAGGAACAACAAATTCATGTGTAGCAGTACTTGAAGCAGGAGCTGCTAAAATCATACCAAATCCAGAAGGAGGAAGAACAACTCCATCTGTTGTATCATTCAAAAAAGGAGAAAGAATCGTAGGAGAAGCTGCTAAAAGACAAGCATTAACAAATCCAAATACGGTTATTTCTATTAAAAGAAAAATGGGTTCTAAAGAAAAAGTAGAACTAGAAGGAAAAAAATATACACCAGAAGAAATTTCAGCAATGATCTTATCTTATCTTAAAGATTATGCAGAAAGTTATTTAGGAGAAAAAGTTGATAAGGCAGTTATCACAGTACCAGCTTATTTCTCAGATAGTCAAAGACAAGCTACCAAGAATGCAGGAAAGATTGCAGGACTTGAAGTTGAAAGAATTATTAATGAACCAACAGCTGCAGCTCTATCTTATGGATTAGATAAAGAAGAAGGACAAACAATTTTAGTATATGACTTAGGTGGAGGAACTTTCGATGTATCTATCCTAGAATTAGGTGATGGAGTATTTGAAGTTAAATCAACTGCTGGAAATAATAAACTTGGTGGAGATGACTTTGATGAAAGAATTATTGATTATATTATAAAAGAATTTAAGAAAGAAAATGGTGTCGACCTAAGAGACGATACGATGGCTATGCAAAGATTAAAAGAAGTAGCTGAAAAGGCTAAGAAAGATTTATCAGGAATGGTATCTACACAAGTATCAGCTCCATTTATCGCAAAAGGTGATGATGGGGAACCACTTCACTTAGATATGACACTAACCCGTGCTAAATTTGAAGATTTAATCTCTGATTTAGTAGAATCAACAATTGAACCAGTTCGTAAAGCAATTAAAGATGCTAAATTAACTAAGAAAGATATTGATAAAGTTATTTTAGTTGGAGGATCTACTCGTGTACCACTTGTTTATGATACTGTAACAAAAGAATTAGGAAAAGAACCATCTCGTGAGGTTAACCCAGATGAAGCTGTTGCGATGGGAGCAGCTATTCAAGGAGGAGTATTACAAGGAGATGTTTCAGGAATCGTATTACTTGATGTTACTCCATTATCTTTAGGAGTAGAAACATTAGGAGGAGTTATGACTACGTTAATTCCTAGAAATACGACTATTCCAACTTCAAAATCAGAGATCTTCTCAACAGCAGCAGATAATCAACCAGGTGTTGATATCCACGTATTACAAGGAGATCGTCCTATGGCTGCTGATAACAAGACACTTGGAAACTTCCAATTAACAAATATTCCACCTGCACCACGTGGAGTACCTCAAATCGAAGTAAAATTTGATATTGATGCAAACGGAATTGTTAATGTTACAGCAAAAGATTTAGGAACAAATAAAGAACAATCTATTACTATTACTTCAACTACTAATCTTTCTGATGAAGAAATTGAAAGAATGAGAAAAGAAGCAGAGGATAATAAAGAAGCTGACGAAAAGAGAAAAGAAGAAGCTGAAATTAAAAACGATGCAGAACAAATGGTATTCCAAACAGAAAAAGCCATTAAAGACTTAGGTGATAAAGCTGATAAAAAACAAGTAGAAGAAGCAGAAGATTTAATCAAAGATTTAAAGAAAGCTCTTGAAAAAGGAGATATCGATGAGATTAAAGAAGAAAAAGAAAAACTACAAGAAAAAGCAATGGCATTAGCTGCTAAAGTCTATGAAGAAGAAGCAAAGAAACGTCAAGAAGAATCAGGAAGTAATGATTCATCAGAGGAACAAGAAGAGAAAAAAGATAAGAAAAAATCAAAAGATGATGTAGAAGAAGCAGATATTGAAGAAGAATAATAAAAGTAGAAGTTCTCTAAGTAGAACTTCTAACTTTGTATAAGAGAAAGGAAACGATATGAGTAATATCAAACCAAGAGAAGAAATCAATAAAGAATATCAATGGGATTTAGCCAAAATATTTAAAGACAAAAAAGAGTTTGAATCTTTTTTCAAAGAAACAAAAGAATTAATTGATAAATATCCAAAATATCAGGGTCATGTAATGGATAATGCAACTACTTTTTACCAAGCTTTAATAGAGGATAATGAACTATCAAGAAGACTAGAAAAACTATATTCCTATGCCAGTATGAAAAGTGATCAAGATGTATCCAATAATAAAAATCAAGAATTAGTAGGAAGAGTAATCAATTTATATAATCTTGCTGAAAAAAATACTTATTTCTTTCGAACAGAATTATTAAAAGAAGATTATTCTAAAATAGAAGAATTTTATAAAGAAGAAAAAAAATTATTAGACCATGAAATCGATTTAAAACGTGCTTTTCGAATGAAATCACATATGTTAAGTGATGCTGAAGAAAAAATATTATCTAATTTAGGTGATGCTTTTGGTAATGATAATCAAACTTATGGTTTTTTAACGGATTCTGATTTAACTTTTGGAACAATTCATGATGATAATGATAAAGAAGTAGAATTGACTGATACTAATTATATGATCTATATAACAAGTAACAATAGAAGAGTAAGAGAAGAAGTTTTTCATAAATTATATGAAAAGTATAAACAATTTAAAAATACGCTATCTTCTACTTTAAATGGTCATATCAAACAGAATGTTTCTTTAAGTCATATTAGAAATTATAAAACTGCTTTTGATAAATCATTATTTGAAGATGAATTAGATCAAAAAGTTTATCAAACATTAGTAGATACAGTACATGAGAATTTAAAGATATATCAAAAATATTTTGCTTTAAAAAAAGAGGTATTAGGTTTAGATGAGATGCATATGTATGATGTTTATGCAGAACTAGTAAAAGATTATGATAAGAAGTATTCTTTTAACGAAGCAAAAGAACTAATATTTAAAGCTTTAGAAGTATTAGGAGAAGATTATTGTAAGGATTTAGAAAAGGCATTTTCTGAAAAATGGATTGATATTTATCCAAATAAAAATAAACGAGGAGGAGCCTATTCTGGAGGAAGCTATGATACTTATCCTTACATATTATTAAATTATCAAGAAAAGATAAATGATGTATCGACAATTATTCATGAATTAGGACATTCTATGCATAGTTATTATACAAGAAATAATCAACCTTATCAGTATGGAGATTATCCTATTTTTGTAGCTGAAGTTGCTTCTACTACTAATGAATTAATACTAGCAGATTATTTAATTAAGAATAGTAAAGATCAAAAAGAAAAATTAGTTGCGATTAATCATTTATTAGAATTATTTAAAGGTACTATCTATCGACAAACAATGTTTGAAGAATTTGAAAAGTATGCCTATGATATGGTAGAAAATGATGAAGTTATTTCCGCAGATAAATTAACTAGTAAGTATTTAGAATTAAATCAATTGTATTTTGGAGATAGTGTAATTTGTGATGACTTAATTCAATATGAATGGGAGAAAGTTCCACACTTATACTATAATTTCTATGTTTATAAATATGCAACCAGTCTATCAGCTGCTTGTGATATTACAAGACGTATATTAAATCATGAAGAAGGGGCATTAGAATCCTATTTAGACATGTTAAAGAGTGGTTGTACTAAGAGTCCTCTTGATACTTTAAAAATAGCTGGAGTAGATATGACAGATAAGAAAGTCTATGATTCAGCTATTCAGATGTTTGATGATTCAATTGAAGAATTTAAAAAATTAACAAAAAAGAAATGAAGTGATTAAATGGATAAAAGAGATTACTATGAGGTACTTGGTGTTTCTAAAACAGCAACAGCTGATGAAATAAAGAGTGCTTATCGTAAAAAAGCTAAAGTACTACATCCTGATGTCAACAAAGATGATCCAAAGGCAGAAGAAAAATTTAAGGAAGTTCAGGAAGCCTATGCCGTGTTATCAGATGAAAATAAAAGAAAAATGTATGATCAATTTGGTCATGCAGGAGTATCAGGAAATGGACCATCTGCAGGAGGATATGGTGGAGCTTATACAAACTTTGATGGAGTAGATTTTGATTTTGGAGATATCTTTGATTCTTTTTTTGGAGGAGGCTTTGGAGGCTTCTCTGGATTTGGTGGAGGAAGAGGTTCTACCTCTAGAGCGCAAAGAGGAAGCGACATCTTGATGCGTTTAGACTTAGATTTTGAAGAAGCGGTATTTGGTACAGAAAAGAAATTTAATCTAGATGTGGTAGAAGATTGTAGTGAATGTCATGGTAGAGGAGGTTTTGATAAACAAGAATGCTCTACTTGTCATGGAAATGGAACAATAACCTCAGAACAACGTACGATTTTAGGCTCCTTTATGTCAAAAACTACTTGTCCTGATTGTAAAGGAAAGGGTTATACCTTTAAGAGAAAATGTAGTGAATGTTCTGGTAAAGGAAAAGTGAAAGAAAATAAAAAGATTACTATTAATATTCCTGCTGGAATTAACACAGGAGATCGTCAAAGAGTAAGTGGTAAAGGAAATCCAGGTACCAACGGAGGATCAAATGGAGATTTATATATCGAGTTTGTAGTAGGAGAACATAAATACTTTAGAAGAGAAAATGATGATATTTATCTAGAAGTTCCTCTTACTTTAACAGAAGCTATCGGAGGTTGTAAAAAGGAAATTCCTACTTTATATGGAAATGTAAAAATTAATATTCCTCAAGGAACAGATAGTGGAGATAAACAACGAATCAAAGGAAAAGGAATCGATAATAAATTTAGAAAAAATAAAGGAGATATGTATCTAATCTTTAAAGTATATATGCCAAAACGTTTATCAAGAGAACAAAAACAATTAATTGATAGATTATCAGTTACCGATATGGATACTAATGAAACAGTAGATTTCAATCAATTTACAAGAAAGAATGCATAAGATTATGCATTCTTTTGTTTATAAGGAAAGAGTTTATCAGAGTATGATAGAGATATCGATACAAGTGAAAGTATACTATTTGAAGGACTAAGATATTGTTTTGGTAATTAAGAAATAAGCGAGAAAAAATGAGTACGGGACGACCATCGGAATTGAAGACTGTGGAGATAGAGGATTACCTTTACTAAGAAGTAGGAATTTTGGGAGGTAACGATCAAAGCAATTTAAGTTTACTTAAATCTTTTGTTCTTTGTATATATAAATATTAATTATGGAAAAAGACACTATAATAAAAAAAAGATATATTTATGATTATTTCTTTTTTTCTTATAAATAAATGTTATAATAAATTGCTAGAAAGATTAAAAAGAGGAGAGAAAGGAGTTTATATGAAAGTAGAATTATTAGGAGCATTAGACTATAAAAAAGTAGAAGCTCTATTAAAAGAAAAAAATATCCCAGAAGAAAAAAGAAAAGAATTATTAGAGGGTATCAAAGAAATTGAAGTTAGAAGAAAAAGTGAAATAACAGCATCCGCTGGAAGACTATCTCGTTTTCAAGGGGATGTATTTGAAATACTTGGATTAAGTGAAGATAAAACATTAGAACAAAATGCAAAATATGTAAAGAATGTAGTTGGAATGGGACATAGTTCTATTATTGACCATGATTATTGTGTTTTTGCTATTAAAGATGTAACTCCTGTTATTGAACAAATTATTATTGAAGAAAGATTTTCTTCTTTTACCATTAAATCAAGAAGAGAAGTAGATTTCTATCAAGCAGGTTTTTATGTTCCAAATTTTCATGATAAAGATGGTAATATTATTATGGAAAATAGAGAAGTTCAAGAAATCTATAAAAATCATATGACATCATTATTTCAAGAATATCAAAAATTAATCAATGATGGAATTAAGAAAGAAGATGCTAGATTTGTATTACCATATAGTTTTCATTCGAATATTATTATGGGAGTAGATAGTCATACTTTAAAAGATATGATCATAAAATATACAAAGACAGATTTAAGTAAAATAGACGAAGTAAAAGAATTTGGAGAGAAATTATATGACATTGCCAAAGAGAATATGCCATATTTAATTCCAATTATTGATAATGCAAAAGTACAGGAAAAAGATCCCGTTCAAGAATTCTTAGATAGTCACAATATTCCAAGAAAACATGAAATATTAGATAGTCCAAGAATCTATAATGCAACTTCTCATATCGATGATACGATATTAATTGCATCTATCATGAGAAGATATCAATTTGATTATGAAGAAGCAAAATATTTTTATGAAACTCAATGTGAATTAGATCCATCATTTAAAGAAGAATTAATGAGAAAAATTACTTTTGAAGGAGATAAACAAGAATTATCTCAAATCAACATTGATGTTCAAATTCCAACTTCTTATGCAATCGCAACCCATTATACAAGACATAGAACTCATGATATTATGTTTCCTAAATTTGTACCACTTCCTGATTTAAGACAATATAAAGTAGTTCCAAGTATAGAAAAAAATCATCATGAAGATTATAAAAGAATTTTTATGGAGAACTATCAATTAGTAGTAGTCTTAAAAGAATTATATGAAATAAGAGAAGAAGATTTAGTCTATTTTACGTTATCAGGAAATATGGCTAACTTTATTACCAACATGAATGGAAAAACAATTGAACATATCTTGCGTTTAAGAGAATGTAATAAAGCCCAATGGGAAACAAGAGAGATAGCAAGAGGAATTCACGAAGAAATCAAAAACTTAGAGGGAAGTGAAATTTTTGCATCTGTCTTAGGACCAACTTGTGAAACAACAGGAATGTGTTATGAAGGAAAAGAATGTTGTGGCAAAGTTTATGCATTAAAGAATTG